>NZ_JADBUB010000127.1:0-22709 GCF_020245865.1 Microcystis sp. M169S2 | reverse complement strand
TGGCTTTCAAGACTCGGTTAACAATCTGTAATATTCCTTGTTGACACCCTTACTGACAAAGAAAAAACTGAAATCAAGTCAGGATAAGGGTTGGAGTGCTTACTGAAAAAATTGTTAAGAAAGATCCCTATAAGGGATAGCTTGATAAGGGGGGTGCCGATAGGTGGGGGGATCCCCCCTTAATCCCCCCTTAATAAGGGGGGCATCTGATAATTTTTAACGCCTACCTACTTAAATACAAAATTTCAATCCACAATTTAAAGCGTGTTTCCATTCAATTAATTTCTAAGCACGAATAGAGAGGTTAATTCATGAATTAACCCTACAAATGTTTCCATTCAATTAATTTCTAAGCACGAGTAGAGAGTCCGGCACGTTGCCAAACCATTTATTGAAAAACTAGACGTTTCCATTCAATTAATTTCTAAGCACAAGCAGAGAGTCAGGCAGTTGAAAACTTGAAGTCGGGAGAATCCATTTGTTTCCATTCAACTAATTTCTTCAATAAGTATAGAGATGGGGTTAATGTAACATTACTATAAATATCTTGTCAAGTTTCTATTCAATCATCCTATAAAGTCGCCCTAAAAGGGCGAGGCTTTAAACCCAATTTTTCGGTAAATCAGCCATATAAACCGCCAAAATCTCCAGCCTGTGGTATGTCGAGGGATTTTACCGGATAAAGAGTTTGCATAGACAAAAAACTATCCAAATATAATAATCATAGAAAAAAATCTATGTTAGCAGAAACTCAGACAGGATAAGCTTTTGAAGCCTTTTACTAAAAATCTTTTAAATACCCTGTTATCTTCAAGGATTACTAGGGCATATTAAGTGTAACGAGAAGATCAGTCGGCAAAAAGTTGAGGCGTTTGTGGCTCTGGGATACTGGCAAGCGAAAATCTGGGGACTACTACACGATCCCGTCTTCAAAGCCTTACATAGCAACTCAGGACGGGATGATAACAGCTTCTGGAGAGATTTAGAAGTAATGAAGTTGTGGGGAAAATATAACCCCGAAGAATCGACTAAAAAAATTCTTAAACAAATCAAACTAGCTGACCATATCACCTCGGCCAGTGATCGAGTGGCGATCTCTAGTTTAACCCAATTCGTTAACTACGATCAACAAACAGGTCTAGAATTGCGTCATCTCCTCTCCGGAGAACCCTTAGATCTCAAATTAGCTAACACAACTCATCAGAAAATCGCTTCTAACCGCACGGATTACTTAAAAGAACAAGAAAACCGACTATTTAACCAAATTCCCGCCAGACTACGCACAGGAATCTCAGAAAACGAAGCTAAAGAACTATTTTGGTGGTTATGGCGCTGTCTTCCCCAAGCAGCGGCGAAATTACTCGATGACGAAAATCTGCTCCTAATGCCCGCCGAAACCAGAATACCAGACGGATCGATCTGGAGTCATGCCAGTTTAACAGCGGCCATTGCCGGGACCCTAGCGGGATATGATCTCACCTCCGAAGATGTGGTCAATAAATGGCCGACAGGAAAACAATTATCTCACCCTTATCTCGTTAGTTTCAGCTTTTCCCCAGTCCAAGAACTAATCAAAGCCAGCCGCAAAATGGGCGATTTTTGGGCAGGTTCCTGGATTCTGCACTATTTATCCGCTAAAGTCTGCTGGCAACTCGCCCAACAATACGGCCCCGATAGTTTGATCTATCCCTCTCTCTACGCACAACCCTTAATCGATCAATGGTTATTAGAAAAATACCCCGATTTTAGCTCCTGGATCGACCCACCGGGCGATCAACAATTACTAACCGCCGGATTTCCCCACATTATTATCCTCGTCTTGCCCAAAGATAAAGTCGCGGCGGCTATGCAAACCGCCAAATCTAGCCTATTAAAACAATGGAAAGAAATTAGTCGGCAAGTTTTCGAGGAATTGGCAAAACGTCACTGGATGCCCAAATTAAAAGAAAATAGTCGTACCTGGGACAGTTGGTTAAATGCCCAATGGCAAACCTATTATGTGGGGGTTCCCATCGGTAGAGAAGACCAACCCCTCATCAGTGGCGAAATTTACAAAGAAAACGAAAATATCGACGAAAATCAAGCCGAAGCCCCAGAAAAAGCGCAAAGCTGGCCAGATAAACAAAACGAACTTTATAATCTCTACGATAAAAAAGCTCTATTTTTAGAAAAAGAGCAGGAATTTCTGCAAAAAGCCGGAGAATTACGTCTTCAGAATTGCAAAAAATATCCTTTTAGCTCTAATGTTGGTTCTTGGTGGAGTAGTGCTGTCGAGCAAAACCTTTCTGCCCTTGCTGCCGTCAAAAATGCCCGCGATTGGCAGATTCCCACCGCTTTCGGTCCCCGTTCTACCATTTCTGGACTCGGACCCGTCGTCCATCCCGATGGTGACAACGATTGGATAACTGAAGGTCAAACACAACAATATTGGCAACGAAATGCCGGATTATTCGATGGTATCGAACAACTCAACGCCACCGAAACCGTTAAACGTGGATTACACCTAATCCTGCCAAAACTCTTAAAAAATAGCGGCCAAAAGCGTCTAGATGCCGCTTATCCCGATTTAACTGTGGGAGTCGCCGGTTATCTCAAAACAGGTGGTGATATAGACTATTTCCATCGAGTTTGTCGCACCATCTCCCGTAAGCTAAGAAAAGACGGTAAAAATATTCCCTCAGCACTTACCCAACCGTGGGGAATCCCTTACATTGACGATCACATCGAACCGGAATATAAACGTTATCACCCTCGATTTCTTAATGCGGGATGGTTAGTAGAAGAACTAGAGATTGCCGATGAAGAAGTGGCTAATTATCGCCATCAATTAAGCCAATTAATTGACCAAAACTATCCCAACAATAACCCGGCTGATTGGTATGTTATCGCCGCAGGAGATGGTGACGAAATGGGGGAATGGTTAAAAGGCCAAAAAATGAAACCCTATCGAGAATATATCCCTAAGTCACTTCATCAATACGCCGATCATCCCCCGACCGAAACCGATACCCTAGAAAAAGAAGTGCAAAAAGCTTTTGCCGATTTTGTCACCCTCGATAAACCCATGGGACCATCTACCCATAGCGCCCTCAGTCGCGCCCTTTTAGACTTCTCTAATCAACTCGTTCCCTATCTCACCGAACAACGCTATGCTGGACGCTTAATCTATGGTGGTGGTGATGATATTCTTGCCTATACTAATCTCTGGGAATGGGATAAATGGTTATGGGATATCCGCCAATGTTTTAAGGGAGAAAAAGACCCCCATGGCGAATTTAATAACGCTGGTGACTATTGGCAATGGGAAGGCGAAAAACCTCCCGAAAATCTCGCCAAACGTCCCCTATTTACCATGGGAAAGCGGGCGACTATCAGTTTCGGTATTGTCATCGCTCATCATTCTGTACCCCTCGCTATCGCCCTAGAAAATCTCTGGGAAGCTGAGAAAAAAGCCAAGGAACACGCCTATAAAGGCTTTGACGGCAAAAAAGTCAAAAAAGACGCTGTACAAGTGCGCGTTCTCTACGGCAACGGAAACATTCTAAAATCTACGGCTAAGTTTGATGTTTTTTATCAATGGCAAAAACTCTTAGAATTGAATTTAGATGCCAGTATCTTTGAACAAGCTGCTACAATTTGGGAACAACATCCCGCACCAGTACAAGAAGCGATTTTTCCATGGACAAAAGCCTTCTGTAGCCGTCGGGAGAACTTATCAGAAAAACAAACAGAGAAGATTCAAAAAGAACTTGTCAACTTTCTAGATAGCCTTTGGCAAACTACAGAAAACACACCAGAAGTTCTTAATGAAGCTATCAACAATTGGCTTAAACTAGCAGCTTTTATGACTCGAAAAAGAGAGATTAAGATCGGAGATTCACTGTCATGTATTGGTACACAATCACTCCCCTAGATGTTCTTCTCCTCCGCGATGCGAAACCCTTTAGCTCCAAGGAAACAGCCTGGGTGGGAAGTACATTTCCCCCCAACAGTTACACGATCGCCGGGGCTTTAAGTGCTTTACTGGATCGCTCTAAAAATGGCTATTTTAGAATCACCGGTCCATTCCTATCTTTTGCTGGAGATACTTTATATCTACCCCGTCCTTTAGGATTCGCCAATTCTGATCCATTAATTCCTATTTCTTGGAGTGATAATTTAACGATTTCAGAAAACCATATATTTTGGGATCGATTGAAACCCGCCCCTTTAGCTAAGACTGAACTTCGCAAAAATTGCCAAAATCGAGAAAATCAAGAGGAAGAAGAGAACGAAGGTAAATATCGTCAGTATCTACCTTTTGAAGTTATTCTCGATTATTTAAAAACAGGAGCGATCGATCCCTCTCAATGGTTAGTCAAGCACGAAGGAGAAGATAAACCCTGGCGAGAAGAAATTCGTTCTCATAACGCCATAAAACCGGGAAGCAAACGGGTAAAAGATGCCGATGGATACTTTGTGGAAAAAGCGATCCGAATGCTATCCGGTTGGAGTATAGCGATCGGAATCGATGTTAATATTCCCACTCCCACAACTTTACGGTTAGGAGGAGAAGGACACCGAGTTATGCTGGAAAAATGTGATGAGTTAGGTCAACAATGGCAACAATTAAAACAACAATCTGAGGAGAACTTTAAACAAAGAAAAAAAGCGATCGCTTATCTCGTTACCCCCGGGATTTTTGAACGCCGTCACGATAATAATCAAGCCATGTGTCGCTCTTGGCCCTGGGAATGGAAACTCGCCCATACTGTTAATAGTAATCAGAAACCTGGACATTTAGTCAGTGTCGCAACCGATCGATCTATCCCGATCAGTTGCCGCATTCAATCAAAAGAAAATATTAGCATTCCCGCCCCCCAAGTCTTCGCCGCCCCCCCGGGTAGTCAATACTATTTAAATCAACCCGAGCGCCTATTTCAAGATCAGCCCGATAGTCCCGAATATCACCAACGCTGGCGCAAATTAGGCTACTCAGAATTACTTTGGATAAACTATAAGGAGAATAGTTAACCTACAGGATCGAAATAGAAGTGCTGAAAATTGCGTTAATGATTCTGATGACAAACAATCAAAATGGTCATTATCTCACTTAAACAGAGACTTTTAGCTCTCTTAGGTTTGGTGGGTAAAATGTATTCTAAGATACAGTCTTGCTGTCTCTGGAGTGGTTCCTTCCACTCCAGAGACAGAGGACACAAAGATTGATCGCTTCTATAGTTAAGTTAAACTGATCAAACAAAGAATAAGAGAGCCGACTTTTTGCCCTTACTCGTTTGATTACTCCATGATGCCATAACTTCTGGGGCCAATGCCCTTCAAACTGGTGACAGAAATCATCTACAGGATCAAATAAAGCATCTAAACTAAATATTAGGACAGGTTATCGGAATTTTAGGTTACTTTCAGCTTACTAACCGTCCTTTTCCTTATCCTGAACTCAGGTTAATTAATCATGAACTTAATTCACTTCTATCTACTTTCTCCCCTACACACCGGAGGGATGACTCAAGAAGGGAATCTAGTCGGTATTGCTCGTGAATCCCATACCACTTTACCCTATGTTCCCTCCAGTACGATTCGCGGGAAAATCCGTTCTTTAGCTACCGAAGAAACCCTAAAATTTAAGTTATTCGGTAATGAAATCGATCGAAATGCAGAAAACTTGGTACAGGGAGACATCTGGATAGGAGATGGCTCGATTCTCTGGTTGCCCATCTCTTCTCTAAGTCACGGTGTCGTCTGGATCACTTCGCCTTTACTTCTCCGTCGTTGGACAAGATTAACTAATCCTCGTCTGACAATTCCCCCCGAATATAGCTGTAGTTTTAAAAGAGCTAACAGGAACGTCTATCTCAAGGATGCCATTCTCAAGGATAATGATCTAAAAGACTGGTCAACTTGGTCAAGTTTTATTCCCCAAAACTCTGTCAGCAGTGGCATTAATCAAGTCTTAGTATTACCCGATCAGCATTGCACGACTCTCATTCAAATGAGTTTATGGCGACAAGTTAAAATTAAATTAGATGAGCATAAATCCGTCGATGGTGGACTTCGTTATGAAGAAGCTATTCCCCCCGATACCTTAATGTATTTTCCTTGGGGTGTCACCTCTCAAGCTAATCAAACCAAACAAAAATCCCAAGCTGATTTTAAACGGTTATTAGCAAATAATGACATTATTCAAATCGGTGGGCAGGAAAGTTTAGGACGCGGTTTTGTGCAACAATTGTAGAGGTAATTTATGACTGATAATCTTGCCTTAGCTAAATGGTCAGTGGTCGATTATCATCGCATGATTGCGGCGGGAATTTTAATTGATCGGCGTGTAGAATTACTGAATGGAGATATTCTCGAAATGAGTCCAGAAGGCCCTTTACACAAAGATAGTGGAGAAGGATTAGCTAATTTTCTCCGTCAACATCTCAAGGATAAAGCATGGGTAAGAGAAGTTGGACTCATTACCCTAGAAAACTCAGAACCTGAACCCGACATCGCTATAGTTTTTCCCCCTCGTTCTCGCTATCGAGATCATCATCCCCATGCCGATGAAATTTTTTGGTTAATCGAAATTTCTGACTCAACTCTCAGTAAAGACTTAACCGATAAAAAACGCATCTATGCCCAAGCTGGTATTACAGAATATTGGGTAGTTGCTATCAAAAATCGAGAGATTTATATTTTCCGTCAACCGATAAATTCTGATTATCAATATCAAGAAAAATTTACTACAGGAACTTTATCTGCCGTCGCATTTCCCGATATTGTCATTTCTCTTGATGCCCTTTGGTCAGGGAATATTTTTTAACTTTTGGAGCCAAAATAACCGTGACATTCGACCCTAGAACGATTAGCAATCTCGTGTTCAATGCTTTAGAAGAATTATATTTAAATACTGGTGATGATAGTCGCCGCAAAGAACAAAAAAAACAAGCTCTTGAACTTTATACCTATCTTTCGACTTGGGGAATGATGCGCCTAAAAGCTGAGGAAACTACCCTAAATCAAGAAGGAAAAAAAGAGGTCGTTAAAAAGTATTTTCAATGCCTAGAAGAGTTATCTCAAATAAATAATCTTTCTAATTCTCAAGGATTAACTACTCTCAAAGATTTATCTACCGATGATTATCTGGGTCTAACGGGTTTAGGCTTGGAAATCGCCCAAGAATTTAGCTTCTGGGCTAACGCCATCTATTCCGATGTGGAAAGTGGCGACTAGCTCAGATAAATTATCACCACAGTTTTGATCATTCATTCAACCAGAAAGGAAATTATAATTATTATGTCCCATAGCCCCTTACCACCCCCTAATCGCCCCCAAAAACCCACCCTAAAAAATCCGGCTATACAGCAGCAAAATAACCACCAACCCCCCAAAAAGCCTCCTAGTGGCGGCGGCGGCAATAATAATCCTCCTCAACCCTCACCCTGGTTAAACGCCGAAAAGGAACCTCAACCTGACCAATCAGCCAGTTTTGTCGAATATCTCCGTTGGATGCGTGCTGCCGACTATCCACACAAAGATGCGACTAAAACCCAAATTCTGCAAACAGCCCAAGAAAATGCTAACTACACTCAGCGTCTTGACCAACTCAATCAACGTACCCAACTGTTAGCGAAAGACGGAATCACTTTTCAAGTCAAATCCACCTGGCGTATTCGTGTCGGTGGTCATCGTGGACCGGAAAGTATTCTTTTACCTGCCTTTGATGCCCTCGGAATGCCCTATATTCCATCTAGTACATTGCGCGGTGTTGCCAGAAACCAAGCCATCCGAGAAATCATGGCGGAAAATAATCTGGAATGGAAAGAAGCTGTGGAAAAAACCACTCTCTATTTTGGTGATATAAACGCCAAAGAGAAAAAAAATAAAACGGGTAAAGTTATCTTTTTTGATGCCTATCCTTTACCGACTAAAAATGGTGGATTAGAAGTGGACATGGCTAATAATATTTGGTCATGGAAAGATGATTCTACCCAATATTCTCCTAACCCTAATCCTTTTTTGTCTCTCAAAGAACCAACTTTTTTAATTGGTTTACGTCTAGCTAGTAACTGTGAGGATAAAAAGATACTTGAACAGGTAAGACAATGGCTTAATAAAGGGCTACAGCTTGGTATAGGTTCACAGGTAAATAGTGGTTACGGTGAATTAAAGCCAATTGATGATAATATTCATCCTGATAATAATAAAAATGACAACGATTCGAGTTTTTATCGATTAAATTTCGAGCTAGAAGGTCAATTAATTCATGGTTATCAACGATTCACCCAATGGCAATGGAATCACCGACGCAATGAATGGCAAATGCGGAGCGCACCCGTTGCAGAAGTTCGTCCGACAGCCTTTAAATCGATGCTGCGATACTGGTTTCGTGTTTTGGCATCTGGAGTTTTACCTATTAACGAAGTTCAAAAGATTGAAGCTGAATTATTTGGAGGTATTAATCCTAAAAAATACGGTTATCTACAAGTGAATATTCTTGAGGGTAAAGTTACCCAAAAAGAACCTCGAACCAATGCTCAGGGTAAAAATGACCCTTGTGGTGAACAACGGGGAACTTTAGTCTTATCTTTATCTTCTGAAACCCCAAAAGATAAACAAGAAGATGTTAAAAAATTAGCTAAATATTTGCTTTGGTTTTTAGCTGATATGGGTGGTATTGGTCAAGGTGCAAGACGACCTAATTATTCTCGCAAAACTCGTGAATACGCCCCCTGGTTTCGTGGTTCGACATTGTATATTGACAGTGAAGAAGATTTTTGGGCAATTGCCAAGGATGTGCAGGGGTTTAAACAACAATTTCAGCAAAGATTGCAAGATTTTTATGGTATTTTGGATAAAATTAGTGAAACCAATATCAATACTAATAATCTCAGAACAGTAGATCAAGTTTCACAAAATCAATGGATTGATGCGGCCGATAGTAACTGTCAAATTTTTGTCTGTGCAGGAAATGAACAAAGAGGTAAACCCCATGCTTTAGCGATTCTTCACAGTGATACTTTGAAAATTACCGGTAAAAATGGTCAAAGAGAATATGATGGTAATCTCTGTGGTAAAGTCAGTGGTGGAGCTAAACCTTCTCCCGTGTGGATTGCTGATTTAGGAAATTACCAGATAGTTACTGTATTCGGAGCGACGGTAGCTCCTCGTAAAAATTTCGTCAGTGAATTGAAAGCTAAAACTATTGCTGAAAATTTCGCTCAAATCTTCCCTTTATAATCCTAGGCTGTGGGAAGTGGGTTTTTAAAGTTCGCTTGGGAGTTAACCAGACTATTAAAAACGGATTTGGTATTATAACCTTAAGACGCATTTAACCCGCTTATTCTTAGATTAGCCGAACCTCCCCCAATCCCTTTACTGTTGCCTTTTGCCTCTTGCCTCGTCTCAACAAGCAATTTAAATTACGAACAGCTTAACCTTGCACCTGTTTGGAAAAAAAGGGATTGAAACCTTTAACTGGACTGAATTCTAATTTTATTCAGTCAGTCCTATTCAAAAATCCAATTCGTCTAACTCCGATTGTGGGGAAGAAAAGCGACTGCGAGGAGATTTTTTCGACTTTCTGAAAAAAGCGGGAATAATTGCGGCGATAAAAAATCCTATTCCCAAAGAAAAAGCCAATAAAATGCCGATGGGTACCTTAATTGACTCAAATTGTAGAAACTTTAAAGAAACTGGTTGGATATTTTGGATAGCAAAAACTGCCATAGTCATAATCCAACCACCGACAATAGCACTAGCTAAAAAATTAGTGATTGTATTCATGTTTGTCCTCGCCAGGTTTGTAGGAGATTTTTTAACCTTTTGTAGGCTAAGTAGGTAGGCTTGAAAAATTATCAGATGCCCCCCTTATTAAGGGGGGACTAAGGGGGGATCGGCACCCCCCTTATCAAGGGGGGCAGGGGGGATCGAACCTAAAATCCATTTTTAATTTAATTATAACCAGCTACTTAATTTACGAGTTATATCCCTATTAATTTAACTTTCCTGGGGCGGAAATTACCGTTAATTGACTAAAACGTTACAATTGTCGATCGATCTCGAATAAATCTCGATCGCGATAATATAATTGTGGCCTGATCGCCCTAAGCTAGAGCTAGTAAATATAAATAGCACCCTGTTGATTGATGTTAAAGGTGGTATAACCGGGGGTACTCCCCGGAACTTTGGTAACAGTAATCGTGACTAAATTATCCTGATTGACTTCTACGGCATAGATTAAACTGGAAGAATCGCGATCCGAGGCGGCATTAGCCCGATTAATCAGAATATATGCTGGAATTACCAAACCTTTTAGGGTTGTCTCCGTACCAGGAGATAATAATTGGGGAGAGGAATTAATATTGGCCGATAGGTCATAATTGAGGTCAATATCGGTTTGATTGATAATTTTGATCTCCACGGGACGACTCATATTCACCCTAGCAACCGGCTGCCAAGGACCCGGTTGAAAGGTGGTAGCGGGGGGATTTTGAGCGGGTAAAGAAGGGGGAAAAGCTAATCCCAGACTTAACACGAGGGAAAGAGTCAAAAAGCGATCGCATTTCATAGATAAATCCTGGTCTAGGGTTTTCATCCTATTTTAGAGAGGTATCTCCAGTGTTTTATACTTTAAGTAGAAGCTTTTGAAATTGTCTATAGCAGTGATCCATCAGCTATCGGGGGAATATCCCAACCCTCCCTGATTTTGCTCTATAAACAAGGCTAAATACAGTTATTTTTCCCTAGAAGTTTTCCTAGTAACCCCTATCAACGGTTTAACTTAGGTTGAGATTGATTATATGCCTACCATCGACATATCGGGAGTATCCCACAGTTACGAGTTATTTTCGCCCCAAGGAGATAAACCGGTTTTAGTCTTTATACACGGTTGGCTGCTGAGTCGTCACTACTGGCAGCCTTTGGTAGATATTCTCTCCCCAGACTATCCCTGTCTAGTTTATGATCTCCGGGGCTTTGGCGACTCCCAAAAAATCACCTCTAACAGTCCTCCTAGCAGTTATAACCTTGAATCCTACTCCCAAGACGTTATTACCCTTCTTAACCGCTTAAACCTCGATGCTGCTTGGTTAGTCGGTCATTCCCTCGGTGGTAGTGTTGCTTTGTGGGCCGCGGATAGCTGTCCTGAACGCATTAAAGGGGTAATCTGTATGAATGCCGGCGGCGGCATCTATCTAAAGGAGGAATTTGAGCGATTTCGGGAAGCCGGAAGACAGATTTTAGAGAGAAGACCGCCCTGGTTGCCCCATGTTCCCTTGATTGATGTTTTATTCTCGCGGATGATGGTCAAGCAAACCCTAAGTAAAAAATGGGGCAAACAGCGAGTGATTGACTTTGTCCGGGCCGATTACCAAGCGGCCCTAGGGTCACTTTTGGAAACCACCACTATCGGCGAAGTTCATCTTTTACCCCAGATTGTCTCCCGTCTCCCGCAGCCGGTCTATTTTCTGGCGGGGAAAGAGGACACGATTATGGAAGTTAAGTACGTTAACCATCTGGCCAGTTTTCATCCCTTGTTTGAAACTGGCGGCAACATGATTGAGTTATCCGATTGTGGTCATTTTGCCATGCTTGAACAAACAGCAGCGGTGGCCGAAAAGATGATGGCTATTTTAAATCAGCATCGGGGTTAGGAGGTTGAAGTGTTGAGGTTTTAGTGGAAATTTCCCTATCTCCCCATTTCCCGATTCCATCCACAGATACTGTTATGAAGTGAAAATTTATGTAACAATGACTCTATAAGGGCGATTTTTTACCGATCGCCGAGGCCGTCTATTAATCGAATCGATGTCTTTGAAGAACGTAGTCCCAAACTGGAAACCTGACTTTCCTTCCCCATTCTTGCCACTACTAGCGGAATTTTTCTCCTTTTTGTGTTACCCACGGGAATTTTTGAGCTATTGCTGAGATTGGCATTTTGTCACTTCCCGTTAGTTGAATTCAACAAAAGAAGCTGTTTAGGAGCAATTTATGTTACACCGCAAGATTTATCAATTCTGTATGGATGGTCAGGAAGTCTGCATTTTCTTGCGCGATCAGCAAAGATGGATTGATAATGCTCGTATTATCGATCTAGAAAGCGATCTCGTCACCATTCGCTACGAAACAGAAGAAGAAGACGAGATTAGTTCTTGGGAAGAAATGGTGCGTTTAGAAAGTATTGGTGCGGTGAGCAGAAAACTGGCCTCCGTGTCGCGGACGAATCCTGATATTAATGTCTCGGAAGATTGTCCGGAAGCAGAACAACTTTATCCTCATTCTCCCGATAGCTTAGATTAATTTTGTCGATTTAAATTACAGTGGCTAGAAGTCCCGAGGTTTGAACAGTGGCCAAGGGACTTTTAGGGAATGGAAGGGAAGGCAGCCAGTAAGAATCACCACTTGTTCTAAAATTATCGTCAAAGCCGCCAGATTTTCTCTATTATCAGCTGCAGGAGCAAAATGAATTCTAATCCCTACTTCGCTGGCAAGGATATCTATCAAAAATTTGTGGCAGTAGTAATAATTTTAATTAGTTGTTGGTTAGTGACTTTTCCCGCCTTCGCTGCATCCGCCCCTCTAGAAGTTAAAATTAGTCTAGGCTCCGGGCAAGGAGAATTAAAATTCTTTCCTAGTCAATTAGACTTTATTGCTGGGCAAAAATACAAATTAATCCTCGATAATCCCAGTCCCACTAAACATTATTTTACCGCTAAAGACTTCGCTGATGCTAGTTGGACTCAGAAAGTTGAAGCGGGAAAAGTGGAGATTAAAGGGGCAATTCACGAACTAGAATTAAAACCTAATGCACAGGCAGAATGGGTGATAGTTCCCCTCAAAACTGGTAAGTATAAATTAATCTGTACTATTCCGGGTCATGCCGAGGCGGGAATGGTGGGAGAAATCGCCATTAATAACCCATGAATTTAAGAAAAATTGTCTCCTTTGCTTTCCTATTATTTATTCCCCTATCGGTGGTCGCTAGTCGTCTTAATTGGGGAGATCAAGCTATTTTTATCACTGCCGCTTTATCGATTATTCCCCTGTCAATTTGGTTAAGTACGTCTGTGGAAAGAGTTGCCGTAGTCACCGGGCCAACTTTGGGAGGATTAGTTAATGCTATCTTTGGCAATACTACCACTTTAGTTATTGCCTTAATTGCCCTAAAAAAAGGCTTGGTGGACATCGTACAAGCAAGTATTACTGGCAGTATTCTCAGCGATTTATTATTATTTATGGGCATGGGAATGCTCACGGGAGGAATTCGCTACAAAGAGCAGGAATTTAAACCGATTTTAGCGCGGGTAAATGGTTCTTCCATGACTTTAGCAGTAATAGCGATCGCTTTACCAACTTTGGTAATATATACTTCTAACGTGGTGGAAGTTGCCGATATTCTCAGTCTTTCCCTAGTTACCGCTACGGTTTTATTAATAGTTTACGGGTTAACTTTATTATTTTCCCTGAAAACCCATAGCTATCTCTACGAAGTGGGATTAAGTAACGAAAATACCCCCGACAATCAGGTTAGTGAGGAAGAAAAAGCTCAAGTCTGGATTTGGTTACTTGTGCTGCTTACTTCCACCGTAGCTGTAGCTTATGAGTCGGATTTATTTGTTGATGTAGTGGAATCGGTGATGGAAGGATTTAATCTCACTCCTCTCTTTATCGGGGTGATTTTCATTCCTTTAATTAGCGATGTTTCTGGAATAGTTACCGTCATTCAATTAGCCCTAAAAAATCAGATGGATTTAACGGTTTCCGTGGCTATGGGTGATAGTTTATTGGTGGCTTTATTCGTGGCACCTTTATTAGTTTTTATCGGTCAATTTTGGCAGCAACCGATGGATTTAAATTTTAATCCCTTTAACGTGGTGGCTTTGATTGTAGCGGTGGTTGTCACTAATTTAATCAGCTTTACTGGTCGTTCCAATTGGTTAGATGGAACCCTATTACTAGCCACCTATTTAATCTTGGCCGTGGCTTTTTATTACCATCCCACCTAGCCAAAAAAGAGATTTAGGTATTTTCTGATATTTCTGTCTTAGAATGGATCAATATCACCTTACTGCCGCAGGATTGCTGATGATGAAAAGAGGGTTTTGGTTTGTCGTCGGGTTAGTAGTAACGATAATTCTGCTTCCTTCCCTAGTTCTTTCTAATTCCATCGGTGAACAGGGAATTTATGCCGATCGCCTGCGGGGGGAACCCTATAATTTATTAGGGCGAAAAATTGCCATCGGTCAAGTGGAAATCGGCCGACCGGCTCAGTTCGGTTATGATAAAGTGGCAGCTTGGCAGCCTCCCTATAAATTAGCCGGTGTTTTTTTTCGCGATCAAATTGCCAAACCCAACACCTATCTAGATAATCACGCCGCTATGGTGGCAACGGTGATGGTCAGTGATGATAAAAAAATCCCCGGAGTGGCCCCAAAAGCGAGATTATATTCGGGGGCGGTGGGTTCTTTGCGACGCGGCGGACAACCGGAAGAATGTCTTACCAGTCAAAATATTGCCCGACAAAATAGCGGTGATGTGCGAGCAATTAACTTTAGTTTTGGGGAATCTTTGCAAAGAGATCAGCGACAGGAACCAAAATTAGATGGTCAAGCTTTATTAACTCAATGTGTTGATTGGTCATCGCGAGTTGATGATGTTCTTTATGTAATTGCCGGTAATCAAGGTAAGGGAGGAATTCCCATTCCCACCGATCATTTTAACGGCATTACTACCGCCTATACAGCCAAAAGAGAAGGAAAATTTACTAAAGTTGATTTTGCTAATATTAGTGCTTTGCCGGTGGGTATTGGTCGCAGTTTAATTAAACGGGAAATTAATGATGGTTTGCGGCGGTCAATTAATTTAGTTGCCCCCGGCAATAAAATAGAGCTTTATGACCTCAAAGGTAAATTAAATACTGTTAGTGGCACCAGTTTCGCCGCTCCTCATATTACGGCATCCGTGGCACTTTTACAAGAATACGGCGATCAACAAATTAATCAAAAAAATCCCCATTGGAGTCTCGATTCTCGTCATCATCAAGTGATGAAGGCAGTGATGCTTAATGCTGCCGATAAAATTAAAGATACGGGTGATGGGTTACGGCTAGGTATGAGACGGACAGTCTTAACTAAAGACCAAAAAACTTGGTTAGAGTCCGATGCTTATAAAGACCCGAAAATTCCTTTAGATATACAGATGGGGACGGGACATCTTAACACTTTTCGCGCCTACCAACAGTTTAGTAATGGTCAATGGTCCGCCGCAGAATCTATTCCTGCTATTGGTTGGGATTACGCTACAGTTACCGCTAATAGTTATCAAGATTATGCCCTAGAGAAGCCCTTAAAAGCTAATAGTTTTGTTTCGATAACTTTGGCTTGGGATCGTTTGGTAGAACTAATCGATACTAATCGCAATAATCTCTATGATATCGATGAAAGTTTCCAGGATCGCGGCCTGAATAATTTAGATGTTTATCTTTTACCTGCCCAAGAGGATAATAATACTAAATACACCTGTGCTTCCCTGAGTGATAGTGATAGTTTAGAGCATATTTTTTGTCCTGTACCCATCTCTGGAAAATATAAAATTCGGGTTCAATATCTTCAACAAGTTAACGATATTGAACAAGCTTTTGCTCTTGCTTGGTGGACAGTTCCCGAATAATAAAAATGATAGTAAATCCTGTTTAAAAAGTATAGGAGAGTGGGAAGATGGTAGCGAGTTTGTCAAGTTCGATTGGCAGTTAATCGTACTATCTCTGAGAGACACTTCGTTTTCTTTTCGGGATAACATCGTCAGAGATTCCCCAATAGTTTGATGCCTGAGACATATTATATAGCAATAAGTCTTCGGGCATTTTTTCTAAAATAACTCGGTTGAAATTGGCTGGATTAATATTCATTGCTCCCATCACAGCATCACCAAGTTCTTTCGATAATAGCGGAATAACTGCATTACCAATCTCACGAAAACCATGCCATATTGTGCGGTGAAACTGAAACCAATCGGGGAATGTATGTAATCTGGCGGCTTCTCGTACAGTAATACAACGAGGAATAGAATAGTGAATAGGTCTAGGAGCAGTATAGGCCCCTTTGTCGCTATTAGTTCCGGCCCGGAGAGTGTTACATAAACCAGTGGGAGAAAGCTTGAAAAAGCGACTTTTTGGTTCCACTGTACCCGGTTCGGTTACGATAAATCTATCAATTGATCTTTGGGTATGAACTGAGCCTATATGTCCATAGATTTTTGTATCTACTGTTCTTTGATGGCAAAGTTTAAAAATATCCCTTGGCTGCACTGAATATTTTTTCCTCTTACCACTATAATCTAATTTTGATGCGGGTATGCCTAAATCAGTATCGATAAAGGCTGGTATTAATTCTAAATCTGAAATCGCATCATAGACGCTGGTAAAAGCTGATTTTTTGGCTGGGTTTAAATCGACGGTCTTTGTCAAAGGATATTTAGCCATCGTCACATCTTTTCGACTACCAATTAAGATTAATCTTCTGCGCTTTTGTGGTGCGCCGTATTCACTGGCATCAAGGATTTTAATCGGCTGATTAATTGTATAGCCAATAGCTTCAAATTCAGAGATTAACTCCTCTAAAAATTGTTTATGTTTACCCGTAGCCATGCCGGGGACATTTTCAAAGATAAAATACTTGGGTTTAATTTCCCCTACAATCCGCAGATATTCAAATACAAGAGAATTTCTAGGATCATCTATTTGTCGTTTACCGATCAGTGAAAAACCTTGGCAGGGGGGACCACCAGCAATTAAACTAACATCGGTGGCATAGCCTTTTAGTTTTAATAATTCCCATATTTCTCTACTTGTTACTTTGGCTATATCCCGGCAAATAGTTTGACAATAGGGAAAGTTAAAATGATGAACCAAGGAATGGACTGCATCAAACTCCACCGCTACAGCAATATCAAATCCCGCCGCTTCTAGACCAAGGGACATCCCACCGCAGCCAGCAAATAAATCGATCGCAATTGGTCTATGTTTCACTTTGATGATTAGCTCTCTATTGTCTGCCTTTTATTATACTGTATTTCTGATATAATTAACAATTTAAGTTTTATTAAGAGTGGAATTACTTGAGCAAGTTAGTAATCAATTGATCGACTTTCTCTAATTCTTGAATAATTTGTTTAACTCTCTCTAATTCGTCGGCAGGGTTAGGCGTTTTTTTCGTTTTTATTCCCGAAGAATGAGCGATTTCACCGCGTTCTTCTCCAAAAGTATTCATATTGGCTAACCAAACTTTATCTAAGTCATCACTATCGATGCCGATTGGTAAGAGTAATTTTAATAGGTTAGTTTCTTTAATCCCATGATTTTGATCGATAACTGATTTAAAACATCTAATCACTATGTCAATTTTTTTAGTTATTTTCAGTTTGTCTAGGGAGACATTTTTGTTACCTTTAAGAGGAGTAATGGTATCGGGAGGATTTTCCATTTCTTGACCAGAAAAAGCGATTACACATAACAAAACTCCACTAGCTTTACCTTGATTATCCCAGATATTTTTTGCTGTCTGTACTGTATCCCAAACTCGATCTTCAAGATAAGATTCAATCTCAGCATGAGCAAAAACTCGATAGGCAAAAGTTAAAGCTAATTGTCTTTCAGAATATTCATTTATCTCGCTAAATTTACGAGGTAGGAATTGTTTTTTTAGTCGATTCAATTCTTTGGTTAGTTGTCTAAATCTCAGAGATTTCGGCATAGTAAAAAAACTAACTATCTTAACCCCTTAAAAATAATACGATTGTCTTCCATCTGAGGAATATTGAAGTTAATATCTAATACTTCTGATAAAGCTTGACCCCATAAATGAAAACGATCATAGGTTGATTGTTTAGTATTTGTACTAATTAATACAGCATTTTTAAATCGATCAACGGCAGTACGACATAAACTTTTAAATGCTTCTTCTACCTGTTCTTTGTTTGTCTCGGCAGCTGCTCTCATTAGATCATCGCAAAAGTAAAAAACCATCACATCTAAAATTGCTCGATTGAACTGACTTCGATAAGTTGCCGATTCAGGCAGCCAGAGACGGGAAAAGTTTTTCTCTCCAAAAATATTAATCGTTGTCTGGACAGCTTTTTCAAATTGATCAATAATATTTTTGATTTCTTCTGAGTTTTGATCCCATCGAGCATTAAGCGAAACACAAGCATTATCAAGAAATTTTTTAAGATCACCGCGATAATCGGATAAATAATAATGAAAAGCTACATAACGCAATAATATATCAGTGTCGCGCATCCGGAAATCGGGATAGGAAGATTTAAATATTTTCTTTAATGCTTGACTTTCGATCGCTCGATCATCTAAAAAATTAATAAAACCTCCTGGGTGTAATGCTTGTCTTAATTCTTGAGAAGACAAAGGGGTATTTTCCACATTGAGACGCAGAAAAATTTTATGGAGGAAACTCTCCGTTTTCCAATTACGGATAACAATCGTGCGGATAGTTTGATTATCCAGTTGGTCTAAGAAATCATTTAAATTGAAGTCATTTTTTAGATCTTGATATTGGCAGCCATTGAGATCATCTAAAAATTCTAAATCTTTTAAAGTAAAACTATTATTAGGTGTGTCACTGTCACCATAAAACTGTAAAATTGTTAGTAGGCGTTGTTTGCCATCAAGAACGATAAATTTACCTTTTTCCTTGTTATTAGTAGCTAAGACAATCTGTGGGACTGGAAACCCTAGAATTAGGGATTCAATAAATCGACTTTTACGAGTAATATTCCAAGCATCTCGTCTTTGAAAGCGCGGATTGAGTTGAATATTTTCTCGAATTAATTGATCGCGGATCGTTGCGGTAGTCCAATCACTGCTGGCAACAACAGTGTCGGAGATTTCTTTGAGTTGTAGCTTTTTTTGGTTTGCTGATTCTCCTGCAATATCTTCTTCTCCGGCAAAATCCACCGCTTCTATTTCTTCCCACATCTCTAACTGTGCCATGGTAGTAATTAATCTCCTCAATTGTCTATTCTGCAAAAATCCCGTCCCAATATTTGGACGGGAATAACGATCAATCAAGGCTCTTCGTTACTTGGTATGGTTCGATAGGGGGGCATAAATCGACTAAATCCTTATCTGGCAAGAGATTTAATTGGTTAGTTTGCTCCAGATCGCAAACAATTGACAAAAATCGCGGTAATGTCTGTCTCTATAAGGGTTTCATTCCTTATAACCCCCGTCCATTGCATAACACAAACCGAAGAGCCTCAATCAATAATTCAATACTACTCCCATTCTATAGTTCCGGGGGGCTTAGAAGTAATATCATAAACCACGCGGTTAACTCCCTTAACTTCATTGACAATGCGATTAGAAATTGTCTCCAATAAATCATAGGGAACCCGCGACCAATCGGCGGTCATTCCGTCTTCACTGCTGACTAAACGTAGGACAATGGGGTAAGCGTAGGTACGTTGATCTCCCATCACCCCCACACTGCGGACAGGTAATAAAACCGCGAAAGCTTGCCAGAAATCGTGATACATTCCCTGCTTATTAATCTCGTCGCGCACCACCCAATCTGCATCGCGCAAAATATTTAATTTATCTGCGGTTACTTCCCCTAAAATGCGAATCGCTAAACCGGGGCCAGGGAAAGGTTGACGACGAACAATTTCTTCCGGAAGACCGATCGATCGACCTAATTTTCTCACCTCATCCTTAAATAATTTTCGCAGGGGTTCGACTAATTTAAACCGGAGATTTTTCGGCAGTCCACCAACGTTATGATGACTTTTAATTTTAACCGCGACTCTTTCCCCAGTTTTGGGATCCACATTACTATCGGCCGATTCAATCACATCGGGATATAAAGTTCCTTGGGCCAGATAATCAAAGGGTCCCAAACGATTCGATTCTTCTTCAAACACCTGAATAAATTCATGGCCGATACGACGGCGCTTTTCTTCGGGATCGGTGACACCGGCCACTTGCGCTAAAAATCGCTTTCTAGCGTTGACATATTGGACTCCGATATGGAATTGCTCGTTAAATATCTGCATTAATCGTTCTGGTTCACCCTTACGCATGAATCCCTGATCGATAAACATACAGGTTAGTTGATCACCGATCGCTCGATGCAACAGGAATGCTAAGGTAGAGGAGTCCACACCGCCGGATAAAGCCAATAAAACTCGCTTATCGCCCACTTTTGCCCTAATTTCTCGGATCGATTCCTCGACAAAAGCTTCCGTGGTCCAAGTGGGTTCGCATTTGCAGATATGATAGACGAAATTGCGAATTAAGGCGATTCCTCCCACAGAATGGACAACTTCCGGGTGAAACTGCACTCCAAAGAGTTTTTTCTGGTGATCGGCAATGGCCGCACAATCGGTATTATCGGTATGAGCGAGAATTTCAAAACCCGCAGGCAATTCCACGCAGGAATCCCCGTGACTCATCCAAGCGGTGGAACCGTCCTCGACATTGGTTAATAAATCGGTAGGATCGTTGATAAATAGGGATGCTTTGCCGTATTCGGCCCGTTTTGCCCGTTCTACCCTGCCTCCTAACTGCTGTACCATCAACTGCATCCCGTAGCAAACTCCGAGGATGGGTACACCTAAATTCCAAATTTCGGGATCACAGTGGGGCGCCCCCGGATCATAGACGGAATTGGGACCGCCCGAAAGAATTATTCCTTTCGGGTTGATTTGGGCTAATTGTTCGGCGCTGGTACGATAGGAGAGAACTTCGGAGTAAACGTTCGTTTCCCGGATTCTGCGGGCGATTAATTCAGAATACTGGGAGCCAAAGTCAAGAATGATGATTATTTGACGATTAAGGCTATTAGTGAAGGACTCTGAGGGCAAAGTCTCTTGGGGGGTGGGAAGGGGGGTTTGAGTTGTCACTACGATCAAGAAAAGAAACTGGCAGGAAAAGGTTAAAGATTTGTAAACTAAATCGGCTATTGTTCTGAAAATAAGCTACAATAGTATCGCCTTATTAGTTTCATTTTTTAAGACTAAATATTCCCACGATCATAGCACGGTCACTGGGGAGTAACTGGTAGATTTTGCAAAAATTTAAGGCCATTTTCGCTTTTGCTGATCAAAGAACGAGAGCGATCGAATAAAATACAACCGACCCCAAGATGACCGTTACTGTGGTTATAAACGTATTCTTGGCAACGGCGATCTATAGTATTAGCCATTTCTCCATAGATGCGTTCCACCCAATTATCTCCCGTTTGCCGGTCTAATTGACGCAGATATTCCAGACCGTTTTCGCTGGTGCTACTGTCAAAAATTTGCCGGAGATGGGGGGTAGCTAAACCCATTTTAGCGGCGTAGGCGGTGAGAATTTCCCGACGACCATCGGCCAGATGATGGTGAGTCTGAAAGATTCCCCCGGCAAGTTTAATTAATTTACCGTGATAACCAAACAAAAGAATTTCAGAGATTCCCTGTAATTGTGCCTCTAATAACATCGGCCCGATCCAATTGGCTGTTTTTACCAAAATATCAGGATTAATGCCCATTTGAGGGGCTAAATCTAAGCCATTTTCCCCGATACAAAACACCAAGCGATCGAAACGAAGAGATAAAATTTTTAATTGCTCGCGAAAGATTTCCAGCTGTCCAGGAGCGCTCAGGGGTTGGGAAATGCCAGTGGTACCCAACAAGGATAATCCCTCTACCACGCCAAAAGCGGCGTTAGAAGTCCTTGTGGCCAGTTTTTTGCCTTCTGGCAGGATAATCGTCACTTTGATGCTTTCTTGGGGCAGTAACAGGGGTCTGAGGTTTTCTTGCAGCAGACGCTGGGCATAACTATAAATAGCTGATTTTCCACCATTATCAACCTGTAGGCCGATTCCTTCGCCGCCTTGAATCTCTATCTCTTGATTACCCGTTTTTCTTTCTACTAACGCCCATATAGGGGTATTTCTAGTTAAATCTAAATTATCCCCCGGATCGCTGCGGGTGATGGCTAGGGCAGCATCGGGGTTCAGTCGGGCAACTTGTTCGATGGCAATTGTAACCGTTTCTGGCGGTTCTAAAAGATTAAAAGTAACGGAATTTAGCTCATTTTCGCCGTGGAGATGCTGGAGAGATGCGATCGCACTGGCACAGGCAAAAACCGGTAAAGTGTAACCTGAACGGGGTGGGGAGATAGACATGAATAGGGTCGATAGCCAATCAAATTAGCCGTGATCTGATTATAGAACTAGGGGGCAACCGCTGCTATTTTTGATGATTCTTTGACATCCTCACCACGCTATCTTTTTAAGGATAGTGGCTGAATGGGTTTGATGCTTGACCAAAAAAATGCCTAATGGCTTAGGTCTTACCTCCATGTTGTCAACTGATTTTAATGATTTTCATTAGCAATAATTTGCTGAATTTGTTGTTTTAATTTAGGTAAATTATCTTTAATAACTCCCCAAACTTCATCTATATTGATTCCCGTGTAGCTATGGATTAAAATATCTCGAAACCCTGCAATTTTACGCCAAGTAATTTCAGGATATTTTTTTCTAATCTCAGGAGAGAGTTGTTTAACAGCTTCTCCAATGACTTCAGGCTCTACCGAACCTGTCATGCAAAACTATCAACAACTCATGCTTGTAAAGTTTGTACAATAGGGCTTTGAGTTTTTGTTAGATTGATATTTATCAACTTTAGAGCATTGCTGGACAGAGAGGGAGCTTGGGGAATTTTCT
>NZ_JADBUB010000126.1:0-9975 GCF_020245865.1 Microcystis sp. M169S2 | reverse complement strand
GCAGAAAGTTGCTTTCTCGAACAAGATAATAGTCATGGACGAAAAATATCAAGAAAAATAGAAGTTTTTAAAGTGAGTAAAAATGAAAGACAAGGGTTTGAAAATCTACGAAGAGTTATTAAAGTAGAAAGAAAGGGTAGTCGCGGGGATAAAACGTATGAAGAAACAGCTTACTATATCAGTAGCCTAACCGAATCCGCTCAAGTATTTGCTAAAATTATTCGAGGACACTGGAAAATAGAAAATCAGTTACATTGGGTAAAAAATGTAATTTTTGAGGAAGATAAAAGCGAGATAAGCGATTTTCAAGCAGCAAGCAATTGGTCAATTCTCACAACTATAGGATTGAATCTTTTCAGAGGTTTGGGTTTTCTCTCAATAACGGAGGGACAGAGGTGGTTAGCTGAACGGTGGGAAAAACTGAGAGTTTTATCTACGTAAGAAGCAGAAAAATTAGCTAAATTAACAGGATGTACTCTCAGACAATTTCAAGAAAGATAGGCTTTTAGTGGCTTGGGAACAAGCTTTATCAATTTATTCATAATAAATTTGGCAGAGGATTAAAGATTAGTTATTGTGACTAACTCTTTTGATTAGAAAAAGATAAACTTGAGAATCTTAAGTGAAATTTATTGACTTAAAATCAGCTGTACTTAATTTAAATGAATCAACCCTACCCCTCCGAGGTTGAGATTCGCAGTTGCATCTCAAAGTTATATGCGGTTCATGGCGAAGTCTTGAGGAAGGCGAAACGGATAAACAAAACTCTAACAGAAGCTGAACTACCAGTTCTCTGGATTTTAACGCCTACTTTTTCGGGGAGAATCATTGAAGAAGTCGTGGGAATCCCCCCTTCATTCCTACCAGAAGAGGGGATGAAAGAGGAGTGGGGAAAAGGATTTTATTTTTCCCCTAGCCTGTTCAAAACAGGAATCGTCGCCATCCATCAATTACCAGTCAATGAGGAGACTTTATGGTTGAGGGTGCTAGGGAAAGGAGGGACACAGAAACGAGCAGTAGAAGAATTAGTGCAATTGCCTGAAGGTAATCCCTTCCAAGAGAATTTACTGGAAATTCTGGCCAACTGGCGCAAGAATTTAGAATTGAGAGATAATTTAAGTGCAGAAGAACAGGAGGACATCATGAACTTATCACCAGCTTATCTAAAGCAACGAGAAGAGTGGAAATTAGAAGGAAAGCAAGAAGACACTTTAGAAGGACAACTATCCCTGATAACCAGTCTTCTGGAAGGACGTTTTGGCAGCCTAGATGCAGAATTATCTGGTCTGGTGGAACAGATTGCCCAACTTCCTATCTCGGAACGCACCGGGTTACTTCTTTCTCTGGCTAATTTATCTCGCTCAGAACTGTTAGAAAGATTCAGGGAAAATTAAACTTTCACTCCCCCTAAGCTAGGAAAAACTATTCCCAAGCATTAATAGAAAACGGGTTTCTCGGAGAAACCCGCTTTCTGTGCGTTACTCAACGGATTTAGTATGACAACTGATAAAAACCCCTCTAATTAATGAAGGGGAATTATCGGATTTTATTGATGGTTTTAGGAGACTTTTGTGGTTTCTTTTTCTGAAAAGACGGACAATAAAATAACAATACACACTCTCCTTTTTTAAAATGTATTCTAAGCTACATTTTTATAAATATTTACATTCCTCTCCGTCAGGCTTCTTTGGCAAGGTTAAGAGCGATCGCATTCTATCTTTTGGTAGTTAATAATGCCGTTGACAAGAGCTAAGTTAAGATTGAAGGGCATTCAGTTGTTAACTCATGTAATTCTTGAGTAGGGCGAAAATATGACGACACTACTTGTACAAGCGACCTCGGCTCCTTTGATGATTGATCTTCCTTGGATTATGCCGATGACGGAGGAGCAGTTTTATGAATTTTGTTTAGCCAATCGAGATTTACGCATTGAACGCAGCGCTAGTGGAGAAGTGATCGTTATGCCTCCTGCTTTTTCAGATACGGGTAATCGCAATTTTAATATAGCTCTGCAACTGGGGAACTGGTCAGAACTAGATGGAACGGGGCTTGGGTTTGATTCTAGTGCGGGTTTTACGCTGCCCAATGGTGCGACTCGTTCACCCGATGCTGCTTGGATTAAATTAGAACGCTGGAATGCTTTAACAGAAAAACAAAAAGCCTCTTTTGCCCCCATCTGTCCCGATTTTGTCATTGAATTACGTTCTGCTAGTGATACGGTATCCAGTTTGCAGAAAAAGATGGAAGAATATATTGCCAATGGTACTTTATTGGGTTGGTTAATCGATCGCCAAAATCGCCAAGTCTATATTTATCGTCCCTATCGAGAACCGGAGATTTTAAATGCTCCTGAAACCATTAGTGGTGATCCAGAATTGCCGGGGTTTGTATTAGTAATGGCTAAGATTTGGTAAATGCGATCGCTGATGAAAGGTTCCGTCAATATAGAACAACTAAGCACGATTAACGCTGTTCTATCGGTGTTGCTCACGGGAATTCTCAACACTGATAGAACAGCGATAACTAATCATCCTGTTAAGATTGGGTCAGGGTAGCCAATTCTAAGGCTAAAGGATCAACCCGGCGTAAATTTGCCCCTAATGCTCTTAATTTACCCTCTAAATTATCATAACCTCGATCGAGGTGATGGAGTCCCTGCACAATAGTAGTCCCCTGGGCTGCCAATCCTGCCACCACCAAAGCTGCCGAAGCGCGTAGATCCGTGGCCATCACCGGCGCTCCGGAGAGGAAAGGCACACCGCGCACTAAAGCCACATTTCCTTTGACCTTGATATCTGCTCCCAGACGCTTTAATTCCGCCACATGACGCAGACGATTTTCAAAAACCGTCTCATTAACCACGCTACTGCCCTCGGCTAAAGTTAATAGAGCCATAAATTGGGCCTGCATATCCGTGGGAAACCCGGGATAGGGCAGGGTTTCGATATCGGTGGCTTTTAAGTCTTTAGGGATAATCCGGAGACGATTGGGACCATCTTCCACCACTTCTGGACCGATTTCGTGCAGTTTAGCAATTACCGAAGCTAAATGGCTGGGAATCACCGGATAAAGACTAATTTCTGAGCGGGTAATCGCCCCGGCTATCAGTAAAGTCCCAGCTTCAATGCGATCGGGAATGATATTGTAATCGGTACTGTGCAGACGGGAAACTCCCTCGATGACAATTGTATTGGTTCCAGCACCGCGAATTTTTGCCCCCATGGAAACACAAAAATTGGCTAAATCAATCACCTCTGGCTCTTGGGCTGCATTACCGAGAATGGTTTCCCCTTCCGCTAAAGTCGCCGCCATCATTAGGGTTTCCGTCGCTCCCACACTGGGATAATCCAGATAAATATTCGCCCCTTTCAGACGACCATTACCCTTAACGCGGGCGTGTACCATGCCGCCATCGATTAATACATCTGCCCCCATTGACTGTAGGCCCCTAACGTGCAAATCCACCGGTCTGGCCCCAATGGCGCAGCCGCCGGGAAGGGGAACTTTTGCTTCTCCTAAACGGGCTAAAATCGGTCCAATGGCAAAAAAACTGGCCCGCAACTGGGAGACGAGATCGTAGGGCGCTTGAGCTTGTTTGAGGTCTCTGCCATCAATCTCTAGTCTATCTCCGGTGCGACGGACTTGCACGCCCAAAGCCGAGAGAATTTGACTCATCCGCTCGATATCGGCCAGGGCTGGTACATTACCAATCTGGCACTCGTCGGAGCAGAGTAAAGCACCCGCCATAATCACTAGAGCGGCATTTTTGGCACCACTGATCTTAACTTCACCCTTGAGAGAGTGACGACCTTGAATTTCTAAATAGGGATGCTCGGTATCGATGGTCATAGGATCATTCATTTATCTTAGTTGAGAGTCTTGGCTAAGGAGAGCTTCGGCAAAACGACACTGCATTTTATCAGATTTTTGAACGAATTATCGGTGATTCTACCCCGAAAAACGATTTTTGTCTTAATTATCTCAACTATCTTGACTTATGGATTGTCCGATAGTATAATAAAAGATTGTGAAAGAAAAACGCGGAACTGGCGGAATTGGTAGACGCGCTAGATTCAGGTTCTAGTGTCTGCAAAGACTTTCGGGTTCAAGTCCCGAGTTCCGCATTATCTCCCTCAAAACGTAGTTATTTAGGGCAGCCCTAGCGGGGTGAAAAATCCGATTGGCTATGATTAGCAGTGTTCAAAACCCTTTAATCAAGCAAATTCGCAAGCTACACCGCACTAGAGAGCGACAGGAGCAGAATTTGTCCTTAATTGAGGGAACCCACTTACTAGAGACGGCTTTAGCCGTGAATTGTTCCCTAGAGACGGTTTGTTATACTGAAAAGTGGCAGCAAAGACAGGGAGAATTAGCAGAGAAGCTTCAAAATCAAGCCAAACGAGTCGAGATAGTTTCCCCGGAAGTCCTCGCTTCCCTAGCAACAACGGTTAATCCCGATGGTGTGATTGCCACTATTCCCCGTCATCACCTTCATCCAGTCCCCCAAAATCCGCTACAATTGGGCTTAGTTTTGGAAAGATTGCAGGATCCAGGCAATCTCGGCACTATTATCCGCACTGCCGTGGCTACGGAAGTACAGGGTATCTGGTTAAGTCTTGATAGCGTCGAAATCGATAACCCCAAAGTGATCCGCAGTTCCGCCGGGGAATGGTTTCGATCGCCCCTAGTGGTAGAATCGGATTTATCGGCTTTAGTGAAAAAATATCAAGCACAGGGGGTAAAAGCGATCGCGACTTTACCCACAGCCACCAAAAACCACTGGGAGATTGATTTTACCCGTCCGACTTTAATCTTGTTAGGCAATGAAGGAGCCGGTTTATCGCCCCAATTAGCGGCTTTAGCCGATGAAACGGTGAAAATTCCCCTCTTTGGTGGTGTGGAATCTTTAAATGTTGCGATCGCTACTGCTGTCATCCTCTACGAAGCTAGAAGACAATTATCGGTGAATAGTTAAACCAGACAAGAATTAGAGATTTATGTATTCTCGTTTTCTGTCTCCCAATCTAAATCATCTAGCATCTTCAACAATAAATCGATGAATACGATAATTGCTCCACCCTCCTCTGGTTTAGGATCGATGAATCGATGAGCGTAACGATTACGAAAAAACTTCATTGTACCCGAATATAAATCACGGTATGCCTCTAATTCTTCTGATGGAAGCTTATCTTTTTGTACAGATTTATTGCTTCCAAAAATTAGGTTAACAATACCATTACCCGTGGCTTTTTGATTAATATTATCAATATTTCCCAGTTTCCTCATGCGGTCCTCTAAAACCACTGTCGCATTGCGAATCGCAGTATCCCACGCTTTTGGATTATCTCCACCCGCACTCACAGAAAAACGGACTCTCTCCCATAGTTCGGAGTCTAAATGTTCAACTTCAGTCAAGGGAATTAGATGAGGAATAGCCGAGCGATTGGGTTCAGCAAAGTTAGAATCAACCGCTTCATAAGCTTTTCCTGTTAGAGTGCCTTTGTATTGATGCTGGCTTTTTTGTTGCCATTTAATATAACCATATTCTTCTAATATATCGAAGGTTGCGAATTCGACATAAGGAGGGCTATCAAAACCATTGTAATTTACCCAAAGATGATTGTTAACAGTCGGACTGTAGTACCAAATACAGTCCTCTTTAAGATTACCAGCCCGTACTTCTTTAACTATCCATTGCAAAAGTTTTTTTTGATTGTCTGTTAAACTCATATTTAAGCCTCGAAAAATAAACAACAGTACCATTATACTATGTAGTTTTGATTTTCGTAACGGGAATTTGCTAAAATTGACATCTATATGGGGTCTGCTGAAAAAGTACGGGCGAAGCATTCGGGCAATAACCTATCGGTGAAACCGTAGATTTTCTATCCGAATGCTTCGCCCCTACAGGACACGGGCCGATGAAGACGCAAGGTTTTAAACGAAGATTCTCTCAAAATCTTGCACCCGTGAGAGCAAAACAGAACCCTAAAACCCTTACCTCGTCTATATTTCACATTTATTCAGCAAGCCCTATATAAATCCCTCGGATAGGTGAAACTGTTTCTATGAATAGTGCAATTTGAGACAGTCAACCAATTTTTTACACTTCCGTTTTTTTGGCAAGTTTTGGCGGAATTTGGGCGGCTGTTAAGGTGACAATTTGGCCATCTTTGAAAATGCTGATAGACTCTCCTAAGAGGCGGTGTCTCTCAATTGCTTCTGCGATTGCGACTCTAACACCTGTATCGATTCGTTCCGATAATTTATCAGGAATTGGTTCAGTCATGGGCTACCTCGGTTATTTGTTGCCAGATAGAGGAGTCATAGATTTCTGGGGTTGCTGATTTGCGATAGGAATGTGCTTGTGTGGGGTTTTTAAAACCTAGAGCTAAACTAACTTTTGGATAGGATGCACGGTTGGCATTCATAGCTTGAGTCAGCAACACCGCAGAAAAATTAATTCTGACTCAAAAATAAACTGGGCAATCCGATAAGATTATCCTGCTTAAAAAAGATCGAATTTTGTTGTCGCAATTTACCGATTAATCTTGTTACTGTTACTCTGGTAGTGCCGATGGCGCTGGCAATTTGAGCGTGAGTTAGGGGATAGGGAAGATAATAGCCTTCTACACAGGGTTGACCGTATTCTTCCAATAATAAAACCAAGAACCCCATTAATCGATCGAGGGAGCGTTTTTGACCGAGAATACTCAACCAAAATAACTTACGCTGGTATTGATGGCGAAAAGTTTCCATAACAGCCGATCGCAATTGCGGCCATTTTTCTAGGTCTTCCCAGTATAACCAGACTAACTCGGTTCCGTCTAGATGAGCTTGGGCTTGTAATTGAAAGGGAAATTGAGAAACAATCTCAAAAGGTTGACCTGCACCCACAAAACCGAGAAATACTTCCTCACTATCGGCAATAGGTAGTTGACGGGGAAATTTTTGGTCGATAACGTTAACTTGTGCCTTACCAACAATACGAATCGCCCCAGATTCCACAAAGTATAACAGTCCGGGGCGTGTGGCGACTTTTTCATCTTTGGCAAAGGTATGGTTACGATAATGGGATTTTGCCCAGTTAAAGATTTCTGTTTCTTGACCGATTAAGGGTACAAAATCCGACGAAGGAACCGAAGAAGACATTAAAATTAATAACCCACTGGGGCGTTGAGGGAACTGTAAACTAATGTAACAAAAAATTGCTGCGATTGGGGGGGGTCTTGTGGCCGCTAGATGGTTATCGGTCAATAATCCCTAAAAGTTGCGGGGATTGAGCAGATAGGAGAATTATTAAGTATTCTTAACAGAATACCCGCCCCAATGTTACAAAAGCTAGATAATCACCTTATCTATTCTTAACTTTTTCTCGCTTTTCTGGGGACTATGGCATAAGATAGGATGCGTAACTATTAGTTTTCTATCTATGATATAGCGTTTCTCTTAAAGATGAAGTATAAAGAAATTTGGCATTATCTCTTGGCGACCAGCTACTGTTAACCGTTCCCTGTTCCCTAAAACCAGATACTTTGTACCTCACTATTAAGATAACTGCTATAGATGATAGTTGATAGATAATTTAAATTTATACTTTTCCTTAAAAACTTCGGTCAAACTTGTATGAATAGCATTAGACAAAAAGTGGAATCCCTCTTGAATCAATTACCGGATGATTGTTCAATTGAAGATATTCAGTATCATTTATACGTTCTGGAGAAGGTGCGCCAAAGTTTGAGCGCTGCTTCTCTAGAGAATACAATCCCCCAAGAAGAAGTTGAGGGTCTTTTAAACAAATGGCTGATCGAGTGAATTATCGCCTTGTCTGGTCGCCCAAAGCAATTGAAGACGTGGATGCGATCGCATCTTATATTAGTCGAGATTCCCCGTCCTACGCGGCGGCCGTCGTGCGTCGAATTCTTGATATAAGCTATTCTTTAGAAAATTGTCCCCTAGAAGCGAAAAAATGCGCCGAATTTAGCGATGATACCATCCGAGAAAAGTCTGCCTATGCCTACCGTCTGATCTATCAAATTCAAGGAGCAGTAGTTATTATAGCGGCGATCGTCCATAGTAAGCATTTCTTGGATTGATCTAGTCAGTTATCAGTGATCAGTTATCAGTGGTCAGATTTGAATTTTCAGTTCACAAGGGCTGAATCTAAAACCAAATTTGTTGAGCTAAAAGCTTTAATCTACTCAGTTTCTAGCCTTCTTTTTAGGTAGGAGAATTGCCAGATTCTTTCTGGGAGCCTCTTGCCTCTTGCCTCTTGCCTCTTGCCTTCAGTTCACTGATTACTGATTACTGTTTACTGATCACTGAAAAGTCCCCCACCCGCCAATTTTGAGCCTAATTCCCGCTTAATCCGGTTGAGAATCGAGGTTTCATCGAGGGAATCGAGAATACTGGCTACCACTGCCTTCGGGCCATCGGGTCCCCAGGTGGCCCCATTAGCGAGATAGGTTTTCGTCACTTGGCCGATCGCATAACAGGATACACCGGCAACTCCCGCTTGAGTCAGGGCGATCGAAGTATAGGGAAGGAGAGAAATGCCGCCAGTGGCAGGAATCGAGAGGCCGAGCAGTCCTTTGAGGGAACTTAAGCCCAAAACCGCTAAAAATTCGCTGGCACTAATACCCCCCATATTGAGGGCAATTTTTTGTAAAAGAGCGATCGCTCCCCGACGAGTTAAATCGATGCCGTATAAGCGAGAAAGAGCGAGAATCATGGCTAGATCGATAACTGCTCCCGTAAACAGATCCAACACCGTCACTGGATTGAGAGCGATCGCCGATGCTTTGATCATCACTGCTTTTTGAATCAATTGATTAGCCCCGCGATCACGGATAGCCATTTTGCGGGCGACAATTTGCTCGTTTACCTCGTCCGCATACAGCATAGAATTGAGTGCTACGAGCGATTTACCCTCTCGCTCTAGAATTTCCAAAATTTTGAGTTTCAGAGCTTCTATCTGGGGTTTTCCGCGAAATCGTTGCGTTTTTAGCCGCTCATCCTGAGCCTTGACGGTATCCGTCAGGAGGGGAGAGGCTGCCACCATAACAATCTCATCGGGGGAGAGTAATTCTTTCACCCGTTCTGAGGCGATTTTCTCATAGATAGCGAGGCGATCGACTTCCGGATACTGATCGATTTTATTAAAGACCAAAATCATCGGTTTTCCCGCTTCCCGCAACTTGGCCAGGGCGGAAAATTCTACTTTGGTCATATCACCGGAGATGATAAAAAGGATTAAATCCACCTGCTGCGCCACCTGACAGGCGAGAATTTCCCTCGTTTGCCCATCTACCTCATCAATACCGGGAGTATCAAGCAATTGCACCTGAGCATTACCCTGGCCGTTCAGGGTCAGACGCGCTAGATTGGGGAAAGTATCATCGCTGCTTAACTGCCAATTTACCCCTTTAATGGTGCGGGTAACTCCGTGTAGAGGACCGGTTGTAAAGATTTCTTGACCGACCAGAGCATTTAAAATCGAGGATTTTCCCCGGCCCACCAGGCCAAAAGCGGCAATTTGAATCAGGGATCGATCGAGTTTTTCTAGCAGGGCTACCAGGCGATCGATCTCCGCTTCTAGACCAATTTTCTCGATCGAGGTAAGATCCAGACGCTCAACAAGTTTGCCCAGAGAATTGCGTGCCTGATTATAGTTGAGTTCTTCTTGAATAGTGCCGACACCTCGAAGTGCTTGTTCTAGGTCTTCGGTATTCCAAGCTCGATCGAGAGACGGGTCAGAGGTCATTTCAGTTATCAGTTATCGGTTATCAGTTGTCAGTGATTAAGTGGGTGGGTGTTAAAAATTGTCAGATACCTCCCTTATCAAGCTATCCCTTATAGGGATCTTTCTTAACAATTTTTGCAGTAAGCACTCCAACCCTTATCCTGACTTGATTTCAGTTTTTTCTTTGTCAGTAAGGGTGTCAACAAGGAATATTAAAAATTGTTAACCGAGTC
>NZ_JADBUB010000125.1:0-3545 GCF_020245865.1 Microcystis sp. M169S2 | reverse complement strand
GGCAGGATTATGTGGAGTTTGATCAACGTTATTTGCGTCCAGCGGAAGTAGATTTATTAATAGGAGATTCTACAAAAGCCAGAGAGAAATTAGGTTGGCAGCCGTCGGTGACATTCGAGGGACTGGTAAAATTAATGGTAGATGCGGATTTAGCGGCTTTGGGGATTAATCTTAATAACGGTGGTGATAGCCAACAGTTATTAAAAGATTTGGCTTATCTTCGCAATCGTTCGATGACAACTGTGGATTAAAGAGGTGAAAATATGCTGAATTTAAGCGAACAAAGAATCGTCGTCACCGGGGGGGGCGGGTTTTTAGGTCGGCAAGTAGTTAATCAATTAATTGCATCGGGGGCAAATCCCGAAAAAATTACAATTCCTCGGTCTAAAGATTGTGATTTGAGAGTTTGGGAAAACTGTCAACGTTTAGCCAACGAAGAAGATTTAATTATCCATTTGGCTGCCCATGTGGGAGGTATCGGTCTTAATCGGGAAAAACCCGCCGAATTATTCTATGATAATTTGATGATGGGAACCCAATTAATTCACGCTGCCTATCTAGCAGGAGTGCAAAAATTTGTCTGTGTGGGGACAATTTGTGCCTATCCAAAATTTACTCCAGTACCTTTCCATGAAGACGATTTATGGTCAGGATATCCGGAAGAAACCAATGCGCCTTATGGTATCGCTAAAAAGGCTTTATTGGTACAATTAGAGTCCTATCGTTTGCAGTATAGTTTCAACGGAATTTATCTTTTACCGGTGAATTTATACGGGCCAGAGGATAATTTTGATCCGGGTAGTTCCCATGTAATTCCTGCTTTAATTCGCAAGGTTTATGAGGCACAACAACGGGGGGATAAACAACTTCCTGTCTGGGGAGATGGTAGTCCAACCCGGGAGTTTCTCTACTCCACCGATGCAGCGCGAGGCATTGTCATGGCCAGTCAATTCTATAATGAATCAGACCCAGTTAATCTTGGTACAAATTATGAGATTTCTATCAAAGATTTAGTGGAATTAATCTGTGATTTAATGGGTTTTGATGGCGAAATTGTTTGGGAAATAGATAAACCGAATGGTCAACCGCGACGCTGTTTAGATACAACCCGCGCTCAAGAAAAATTCGGTTTTGTTGCTCAAATGGAATTTAAAGAAGGTTTGCAAAAAACCATTGAATGGTATCGGCAAAACGCCGCTTAGTCTCGATAGCAGGTGTGTTAGATTAATAACTAACACACCTGATTTTTTTAAGCTTACTGACCTGTAAAATCAGAACGAAGGGTTAACTTTAAATCTTCCTTGGGGTTAATTGACAATAATTCCACCGATTCTCCTCGTAGTAACCAACCGGCTAATACTTCTAATCCTCCTCCTCGTATAATCTCGCTAACTGGTTGGTCAGAAGTAAAGGAAGCGAGGACAGAAGCGGCGGATTTTCCTAATACTGCACCCTGAATAATTTTATCGGGGTTAACTCCCTTAATTAGCCTTTCTATACGGGTGAAAACTGCCGAAATAGCATCGATAGATTTTTCTTGGGGTTGACGGGTTTTTAAAAAGATTTTTTGGGATAAAAAACGCGAACCTTGACCATCAGGTTTAATTTCTCCGATAATCTGACTACCATCGGGAATAATTGTCTGTCCTTGGGAGTTTTTGATATTATCGGTGACGGTTAGAGATAAAGAAAAAGTTTCTTGTTTGGTTAAAAGAATTTTTTCCCCCTGCTCGTATTTTACAGGGATATCTGTGCCAGCAGGAATTAATCGGTCATTTCCCAAAGGAATTGGTTTAATCGGGTTAATTGGGGCGAATTGACGTGCGATCGCAGGAGTCAAGGAAAGGGAGACCACAACGAAAGAAGCACTTAAAAGCATTGTTAATAGTGTCAGAGGATGATGACGACCCTGCTTTTGAAAATATAGCATCTTACCCTTGAGTTTCCTAGTGGGAGCGAGTTAAAGATAGAGACGAAAGCGGAAAAAAGTTTGTTTCCAAGCAAGAAAATGCGGGTAGAAGGAGAATTTTAGCAAAAAATAACTGAGATTTCCGACTAACTGCCAGTTATTAGTTTATTTGGTCTATTGAAACGCCAAAACTCTTGATTTGTCCGCAGTTCTTAGTTTGGCACGGTTAATGGAGAACAAGAACTATTTATTATAAAATTATAGGTTCAATCCTATCAAAAAAAATCACCCGATCGAATTAGAATCTGTGAAAAAATGTAACAATTGTAACAAAAAACTGAAGAAACCTCTGATCGGGTTGCCACCGATCCCAAACTTAGGACAAGGGGTCATCTAAACTTGGCCCCACAGAAACGGCACACCTTCGCTTTCGGTTGAATTAACTCAGCACAATGAGGACAAGGAACCCTATCCCTGTCCTGTGATCGAACAGAAACAGTTCTCTCGCTATTCCAAGTCACGATCAACCCAAAAAGAGCCACTAGCACCCCAACTGCTGGATTAAAGGCCATCATTACAAACCCAAAAATCAGCATACTCAAACCAATAAATTTATCCATAAGCTCCTCTTGTAGATAACCTTGCTTATAAACCCGAACCACCCCCAATGCCTATGAACCAAATCACACATCGGCCACCCTACCTCAGAAAGATGAGAAATAAGCCAACTAAAGATAGAAATAGAGAGAGTGAAAGATTGCTAGACTCACAGAGGTGGGTAGCTAAAAAAGTCTCGCCTCTAACCCCATAATGACACAATTAACTTTAAGTTTTGCGATCGAGTAAGCCAAAAATATTCTCCCCCATCACCCGCGAACCGGATGCTGTTGCTAAAATAATCTTCATAGGGGAGAGCGCGGGAAGTTTCCAAATATCATCCTTTTTGTCCTGTACTTAGGAGTAGATTATGTTTACTAAACTTAATAATTTGTGGAATCAGTTTTTCAGGAGATCAAGAAGGATTAATGATAAACCATTAAATAAAGTAAGTTTATTGGTAATAATAATTGTTGATATTTTCATCTTAGTTAATGTTTTTACAGGATTAGATGATATTAGTAGGTGGCATTTAAGCCCCCAACAAGTATATCCTTGTTACAGCGCATGGCAAAGTTACAAGAAAAATAATAGTCCAGATAGAGATTATGATTTAATTACAACTTTTTTAGTTGATTATAAAAATAATTATCAAGATGAAGAAATAGGACATTTAGGTAAAGTTTCTCCAATTTGTTTGCAATATGCTGATATTAAAAATAAGTTAAATAATAAAGAAAATAAAACTTTATTAAGTAAAATACAAACAAAACAAGATAATATTAATATACTAGAAAATAATAATAGAATTATTAGAAGTCAATATGATTCTACCCTATTAGAGAAAATTGCTGGACAGTCTGCCAACAATTCGATAAACTGGGTAAAAGCGGAAGAGGCAAAACAGAAACTAGAGGAAAATAATAAAAAAATATCAAAAATCAAAGAAGAAATTGTTAAGCTAAAAAATGAACTACTACAAAAACCATCGAGTCAAAATTTACTTGCTTTCATGAGAAATGAAAGTAAATTTAATGAT
>NZ_JADBUB010000124.1:0-6938 GCF_020245865.1 Microcystis sp. M169S2 | reverse complement strand
TTAGCTTGTAAACAAGCCTGATAGAATGATGGTAACATTTTAAATTTTTGACTGGTTGCCATAACCACTCTATTTCTTTGGGGGACATTTGGCTAGAGTCTTTATCCTGCCTACCTTTAAACCTCTTTGTCACCCCTTGAGAGTCAGTAGTCAGTAGTCAGGAGAATGAATAATAATCAATTAAATAGTCTATTGACAGATTTCATGCCATTTAATCCTTATTTTTGCCGTTTTTGAAACCTCAAAAATTATCTTAAACCCATAGCTTTTAGTCGATGTTCTAGAAACTGTTTTCCCTGTTTTTCGCCGTCAGCGATCAGACGCTGGATATTGGCAGGAGAGCGATCGAGTTTACTTTCATAGTTGAGACTATTGGCTAATTCCGCCGACATTTCGATCATAGGAATATGGTAATTCTGATCGGGATCTTCTGGGAAAGATTTAGGAATTTTCAATGGTTCTGTTAATCCGATCTCGCTCAAAAATTCCTCTTTAAAGGCTCCTTTAAGAAATAATTGATTGAGAAAGTCAATCTGATCGAGACCTTGAAATAGGGAAACATTGCCTTCTAATTCATTGCGGCGATCAGCAATATCATCGGATTGCACGGGGATCTTATCTCTAGAGGTGGGATTAATTTTAATTACCCAAATTTCATCGGGAATATTTTCGACTCCAACAAATTCACGGCGAATTAAAGAACGGATGGGGGGATTATCGGAAAATAGTCCATCCCAGTAGGCCATAGTTTCAATGGTGACAGCAGGAAAAATGTTAGGAACACAGGCAGAGGCTAGGATATGTTCAATTTTAACTGCTTCCTGGCGCGAGTTAAATTTACTTAATTTTCCTGTCAGGATATTACAGGCCCCAATTAATAAAATTGGGGGTTCTGGTTTAGCTCCCCAAGTGGCTAATTCCGAAAAGTCAATATGCGCTCTTAGTAACTGATCAAAGTTGGTAAAGCGACTGCGTAAACCGTAGGTAGCTAGGGAAAATAAGGTTTTAGTAATCGGAGAGGAAGGACTGAGATTATACTGGGGAATTAATCCTTTGCTGGCTAATTCTAGAGCTTTAATAGCTGAGTCATTAAATAGTTGTTCTTGGGGAGTTCGAGCGCTATTATCTTCCCAAAAATCAATCATTCTTTTCCAAACGATGCTATCACCTTTTTTGAGAGCATACCAGGTGAAAAAGGCACAGATAGCACCGCCAGAAGTACCACTGAGACTGACAATGTTAAAGTAATCTTGCACTTTATTGTCAAATAATGCTTTCAAGGCACCGGCAGTAAAAGCAGTTTGACTACCACCCCCCTGACAAGCGATCGCGATTTTGGCTTTCATAAATATCCTTTGAATGGCTTCTATCTAAGCCCTAGGGCTTTAATTTAAGGTTAATTGATAAACTTAAAATCGGATGCAAAAATATAGAAATTTTTCTGATTTTCAGAAGAGCTGCTCGGTAGATTTTGCTATCACTTTTAGAAAAGGATAGGATTTTAAGGGAATTATCTAGGCAATTAGCTGAAGCCATCAGTCTTCAGCTAGAACAAGGTGATAATAACTAGAAAAATGGAAAACCTGATAACTGATAACTGATAACTGATAGATTAAATCACCGTGCCGTCGGGAATAGTGGCATTTTTGAAAATAACCACGATGCCGCTCCGAACATAGAAACCTAAATCTTCGCGATTAGCTTCTTCCACACGATCTTTGTTAACAATTAAAACATTGGAACCAATGCGAGCATTTTTGTCCACAATTGCCCGACGAATAGTGGAACCAGGGCCAATACCCACGGGAATTTTGGCATTTCCGATCAGACTTTCCCGTTCGGGGAAAGACTCATAAAAGTCGGCTCCCATCAGCATTGTATCCTCGATCGTGCAGTCTTTGCCGACTCGACTACGAATACCTAAAATCGAGTGATGGATGCGACATTCTTTGAGAATACAACCTTCAGAAATCATCGATTCTGTCACCGTACAATTGAGCATTTTTGTCGGTGGCAGATAGCGAGAACGGGTATAGATGGGGGCTTTTTCGTCGTAGAAACTAAAGGCGGGATTGGGTTGTTGAGTCAGGGCGAGATTAGACTCATAAAAGGCTTCAATCGTCCCGATATCTTCCCAGTAACCCTTAAATAAATAAGCCTGGAGATTGTAGTCTTTAGCCGCCGAGGGAATAATTTCCTTGCCGAAATCGGTCTGTTCTTTATTGGCATCGAGCAGATCGATTAAAACATTCTTTTTAAAGACATAAATTCCCATGGAGGCGATGTAGGGACTTTGACGAGCTTGGTCGGGACTTAAGCCTAAAATCGTCGTATCTACCCGCATTCTTTCCAATTCTGCCCCTTTGGGTTTCTCATAAAAATCGACAATTCGCCCCGAATCATTGATTTTCATCACCCCAAAAGCGGAGGCCCGACGTTCATCGATGGGAACCACCGATAAAGTGATATCGGCGTTAGTTTCCCGATGGCGTTCGATGAACTTGCTGTAGTCCATGCGATAGAGATGATCTCCCGAGAGAATCAGATATTCATCGATATCCCAATCCTTCATCGTCCAGATATATTGTCGTACTGCGTCGGCCGTGCCTTGGAACCATTGAGGATTCTCCATGGTTTGTTGAGCCGCTAAAACTTCCACGAAACCATCGCTAAAACCCGTAAAATTATAGGTACGATTGAGGTGACGATTGAGAGAAGCGGAATTAAATTGCGTCAACACATAGATTTTGTCAATCTGGGAGTTAATACAATTGCTGACGGGAATATCGATTAAGCGATATTTTCCCGCTAGGGGGACGGCAGGTTTTGCCCGCAGTTTCGTTAACGGATAAAGGCGAGTTCCAGCCCCGCCACCTAAGATAATAGCTAATACTTTTTTCACGCGCGTAACCCTCGCGATTGGCTGTTTCCTTCTCAAAGTAAGTGTAGGATGATAGCGCACCTTATTGATAGAGGGGAAACAAAAATCTAGATCTAAAAGTCATCAAGAGGGAATTGATCGGAGTCTTTGCGGATAAATTCGCTAAAATCATGAATTTCTGGGCTAAATCATTAATATTCACCTTTTTTCTTCCTTTACCTTACCTAATGCCCGCCACGGTGACTGGCGATCGCTGTTCTTGGTTAGCCCAAGGTTCCGATGTACAGACTTTCGGTAAACAAGGTCAAAGTGGGAAAGCTGGCAAGGTCGGCAGCCAAGGCAAAAATAGTGACAGTTTAACCCTTTTTCTCGATGGTTCTCCCCTAAAACTCGATATTTCAGGACAAAAAGGGGTCGATGGTGAAAATGGCGGCAATGGCAGCGATGGCAACTGTAGCGGTCAACCTAGCAACGTCACACGAAATCTTCAGGCGGCCGGTGGTGGTAACGGTGGCAATGGCGGGAATGGTGGTGATGGGGGCAATGGCGGTGCTTTAACCCTCTATGCCACTAATTTAGATTTTTTAAGACAAGTAACGGTCAATGCGGCCGGAGGTGCCGGGGGTTTTGGGGGTCAGGGAGGCCAAGGAGGCAAGGGTTGTCGCTGTTCCCAACCTTTCTGGACAATTCAAACCTGTAGCGGTAGGCCGGGGGATGCCAATTATAGCTGTACCACCAGAGAATTTAGCTGTCAGGATGGTCTGGATGGGGCGACGGGTAATAGTGGTCGTAACGGTCGCGAGGGACGTTTAGGACAGTTAACTTTAATTCAAATTGATCGCCCTTTAACTGCCGATCAACCGAGCGCAACTGTTGCCCTTGCGGAGTTAAAAGAACGGGGTTATATTCTCTCTAAAAATAGTTGGGAAACTCGCACTGGGGCAATGTCTTTATTTTCTCCCGGTTCCCTGATCGATGATCAATATCGGATTTTATTAGATCGATCGGAACGTTCTTTTATTTTAATTTGGAATGCGCCCCAAGAGTTTAACCGGTTTGCTAATCAGCGTTTTACTTTAACCCTCGATGATCAAAAGGAAATGAAGGTAACTGTCCCCAGTGAATTGTGGATTGAGGGAACCACTCAAAAACGCAATAATGTTACGGAATTTGTCGTTTATAATGCTGTTTTTGAACGAGATGTCACCCAATTAGAAGCAAAAGGTATTACAGGAAATGGTACTGATTTAAGGCTTTTTCTCGAAGATAAAGCTTCCCAATCAAATTTAATCGGCACTAAATTTAAACTGCGTTATCGAGTCACTCGTTGGCAAGCAGACGACCTGCAAACCAGTCCCAGAACTGATTTTGTTACTCGCTATGAAGGAGATATGCCTGCTAATTTGGTTCGACAGGAGGGCAATCAATTTATTCTGGATATCGGTCAATTACCCTTACCCGTGGAATCTTTGCGATCGGGTACGGGGATAGAAATCGAGTTACTTGCTACTCGTTCTTTTGCTGGTTATTCCAAAGAACAAAAAATCGTCATCCGCGACACGATTAAAGGGGCAAATATGCCACGGAGATAAGTCAAAAAAGTCCCCTTGTCCTTTCTCCGGTGCAGTCTTAACCAGTAATTTAAGTAGCTGGTTATAATTAAATTAAAAATGGATTTTAGGTTCGATCCCCCCTTAGTCCTAGGGTTGATTCATAGTAGGGTTGATTCATGAATCAACCCTACCCTTAGTCACCCCTTGATAAGGGTGGTGTCTGATAATTTTTAACGCCTACCTACTTACCAAAAAGCTTTAAAATATGTTGAGAGGAAGACTGGTTATTCTCTGGGGAAACTCAGAGAATGTCCCGATCAGCAAAAAAATCAAGGGAAAGATGGGCAGTATTTTAAGTGTGGCGCCGATGATGGATTATACTGATCGCCATTTTCGCTATTTTTTGCGACAAATTAGCCGTCGTCCCCTTCTCTACACGGAAATGATCACGACGATGGCGATTAAACACGGCGATCGCTATAAGTTGCTGGGGTTCTCCCTAGCAGAAAAACCTCTAGCTTTGCAGTTAGGGGGTGATAATCCCTATCTTTTGGCAGAATGTGCTAAAATATCCGAAGATATGGGTTATGACGAGGTAAATCTCAATGTGGGTTGTCCTAGTTCTAGGGTAAAAGAGGGCAATTTCGGCGCTTGTTTGATGGCTAACCCGGAATTAGTCGCTAGGGGAATATCGGCAATGAATCAAGCTGTATCGATTCCCGTGACTGTAAAACAGAGAATTGGTATTGATGATCAGGATAGTTACGAAAATATGGCGAATTTTGTCCGTATTGTCGCAGATGCGGGTTGTCAACGTTTTACCATCCATGCGCGGAAAGCTTGGTTACAGGGATTAAGTCCTAAGGAAAATCGCACTGTCCCCCCCCTGCGTTACGATGATGTTTATCGCCTAAAAAATCAGTTTCCCCATTTGTTTATTGAAATTAATGGCGGTATCATTAATTTAGAACAGGCTAGACAACATTTACAATTAGTAGATGCGGTCATGATCGGTCGGGCAGCCTACGATAATCCCTATTTATTTGCCACAGTCGATCGAGATTTTTATGGGGAATCGGCTACTCCTCCTACCCGGGAAGAAGTAATCAAAAAAATGCTTCCCTACATCGATGAATGGGTGAGTAAAGGTTATAAATTACACCAGATCAGCAAGCATCTTTTACAGCTTTTTGCTGGTCAGCCCGGAACTAAAGCCTGGAAGCGTTATATTAGTGAAAATAGCCATTTTCCTGGGGCCGATTCTGGGGTAATCTGGCAAGCTTTACAGCAGGTAAATTCCCTAAATGATCTGGCCAATTCCCATTAATTTATTTTCTTTTCTATGATTACCCAATCCTCAATTACTGCCGGGGTAAAAAATTCAGCTATGGCGGATTTTGTTTATCAACCTCCCCCGGCAGCTATCACAGCTAAACGTATTTTAATTAAACCTAATTTAGGTTATCCTGTGCCACCACCAGTAACGGTTAGTCTGCCGGTATTAAGTCAAGTTTTGAGGGGATTGAGGGGGGTAAATCCAGGGGCAGAAATCATCTTATTAGAGGGAGTTTGTTCTGCTATTTCTTTGAGAGAAATTATCGATATTTTGGGGGTAAAATCTATTCTCGATCCTGGAATAACTATTCTTGATGCTGATAGTTTAACCCAGCAAGAATATCCGAATCTTTCCCCTTTTCCTGTCCGGTTTCCCTCGATGTTTGCCCCTAAAATTATCGAAGAAGTGGATTGTCGGATCACGATTGGAACCTTAAAACGCACCCATTTAAAGGATAAACCCTTGATTTCTGCTTCTTTAAAAAATCTCTATGGACTCTTTCCCCGTAGTCATTATAAAGCCCGTAGTCCCAACTCGCGGGGGCAATTACATCGCCCCTCCGTACCGCTAATTTTACAGGATGTTTATTTTTGTATCGGTCATCTTTTTGATGGGGCAGTGGTGGACGCTAATCTCAAATATTTTAGTAGCAATTGGCGACCGGATCGAGGAAAATCTATTCCTCTCGGTCAAGTGTTTTGGGGTGATGATATGATTAGCGTGGATCGCAGTGCTTGTCTGTTAGGTGATGAACCGATGCCGAGTTATTTAGAGGCGATCGATTTGCTTCGTTCTCAACTTTTAAACGGAACTAATTAGGGTTAAAAAAGTTTCTTGGTGGGGTTAGGAGTCAGGAGCCGGTCGTCGGGAGGGGAAGTCAGAATAACAGAATGACCTCGCGCAATCCTGTTTAAAAAATATCTCAAGGGGTGACAAAGAGGTTTAAAGGTAGGCAGGATAAAGACTCTAGCCAAATGTCCCCCAAAGAAATAGAGTGGTTATGGCAACCAGTCAAAAATTTAAAATGTGGCTCTTCCGAACTTGTCATGTAAAATTAAAGAAAAAACAGACAATTATTGCTGACCAATAAAACAATAATTTATCTTTAAAAGCTGACTATGCTTGCAATACAGCAATTTATTGTTTAAAATATAGACAGCCAAGACCA
>NZ_JADBUB010000123.1:0-3527 GCF_020245865.1 Microcystis sp. M169S2 | reverse complement strand
CGTTTGAATTGTTCATCTGATAAGTTTTGATAATCCATAATTTTGCTAATAAACATAGCAAAATTATAGATGATTTCCTGACCTAAGATCACATTTTATTCTTTTTTCCACTTCAATCTAAGAATTGAGAAAAAAGCAAAACCTTGCATTATACCATAAAAAAATTATGCAAGAGGTCTATTCTAGATTCAAGACTAGGGCCTTGTCCTTGATTGCTTAAATTACTGAGCAAAGATGTGACATCTAGTTAGGGAATTTTGTTATCATGTGGGGAATAATAGCACTGTTCTTCTAGATCTGGGTTTTACCATGACTGAACTTTTACCCCAATGCAGTAATCTGGCTGGTAATGTTAACAGTATAATTGAACTATTGAAAGGCGAATCGTCTCTCCGCAATCAACAGGATACCAGCAAGATAGAAATTGCCCTACAAAAAGCCATTTCTCCCAAATTTGAAATCGTTTTCGCCGGTGCTTTTAGTGCCGGGAAATCAATGTTAATCAATGCACTTTTAGAGCGAGAATTGCTCTATAGTGCCGAAGGACACGCAACGGGTACAGAATGTTATATTGAGTACGCAGAAGCTGATGAGGAAAGAGTGGTTTTAACCTTTCTCAGCGAAGCAGAAATTCGTACTTTAGTCGATAGCGTCTGTCAAAATCTGCAATTAACTAATCCCAGTAACATTAATTCTCCAGAATACTGTAGTCAGTTAAACCAATACTGTCAAAAAATTATCGAACAGGAAGGGGGAGAAGGCAAATCCGAGCGAGCTAAACAAGCTCAGGGTTTAAAATTATTAATTGAAGGATTTACTCAAAATCGTGAGCGGATCCATACGATGCATAATGCCACCTATTCCATGGAACAATTTCACTTTTCTAATTTAGCAGAAGCAGCCAGTTTTGCCCGTCGTGGTAGCAATAGTGCCGTCTTAAAACGTCTAGAATATTACTGTCATCATCCTCTCCTTAAAGATGGTAACGTTTTGGTAGATTTGCCTGGTATTGATGCCCCAGTCAAAAAAGATGCCGCTTTAGCCTATCGTAAAATAGAGCATCCTGATACTTCGGCAGTGGTTTGTGTTTTAAAGGCTGCTTCTGCGGGAGAATTAGCCACAGAAGAAACGGAATTACTCGAAAAAATTGGCTCTAATGCTGGTATTCGTGATCGAGTTTTTTATGTTTTTAACCGCATCGATGAAACCTGGTACTCAGCCCAACTAAAACAGCGTTTAGAAAACCTAATTCAAACGCAATTTCGTGATACTTCCCGCATTTACAAAACCAGTGGACTTTTAGGGTTTTATGGGTATCAGGTGAAAAATCAAACTAATATTAATCAGCGTTATGGTTTAGATTCTATCTTTGCCGAAAGTGTTAAAAATTTAGGAGGACAAGAAGAAACACCGCAATTTGTCAGCGAGTTTAATAACTATTGTGCTAACTCAGGTAAATTACTGGCAACTCCCTTTAAAGTTTCCATCCACGGTTATGAAACTCCTAATAAAAATTACTTCCGAGTTTTAAGTGAGTGGGGAACTCCTTTACTAGAGCAGTTAATTGCTGATAGCGGTATCGAAGAATTTCGCAAGGCAATTACTCGTTATCTCACCGAAGAAAAACGCCCGCAATTGTTTGCAACTTTAGCCGATGATTTACAATCTCTTTGCATCACTCTCAAAAATCATTATCAAGGGATTTATCGTGATTTAGAGAGTCAACCACGAGAAATTGAGGCGATGAAAGCTCTGGAGTTAAATCACCTCAATCAAGAGTTAAAGGAAGTGGGAGAGAAATTAACTAAACATATCGAGGGTTATGTCAATGCTATCGTGGTTAATAGCGATGAAAACTTTGAAGAAGACTTTAAAAAACTGAAAGCGAGAATGGTATCAAGATTGGATGAGTTATTAAATACTTTTTCTGTCAGAAATGCTTACTCGCAAGCGACTTTAACCCATCCTCGCAATGCTACAGCACCTTTATTAGCAGTATTAGTAGAAGCTTTTTATTATCTGTCTAACCAGCTAGAAGATGTGTTAATTGAGGAGTCAACCAGTTTAGTTAATCGCTTCTGTCAGCGTCTCTTAGATGCGGTAAGGCAAGGTGATTATTATCGGCAAATCTATCGTTTATTGGGTAATGATGGTGGCATAGAAAATCAGCTAAAACAGGTGGAATTGCAGTTAATTAATGCCTTGATTTCCGAAGCAAAAACCGAGTGCGATCGCTATGTAAGAGAAAATCACAATTTTTACAACGAAGGCACTTTTTCTATCTTTCAATTTCGGCAAACTGTCCAACAAACTGCCCAAGGTTATGACTGTGAAAGTATTCTTGATGCTGAACCTGCTATCCGTCAATTACTTAAGTTAGATTTTGAGCCAAAAGTATCAGCGACAATTCAGAAAAACTTCCGTCAAACCATTAATAATACTTTAAAAAATCAATTGATACCAATGGCGAAAAAACAAGCGGATACTATTCTACAACAGTTCAATCAAGCTCGTTCTTATCTAGAACAAACCTTAGAACAGGAAGCGGCGGAAAAAATTGCTAATAATTCCCACAAACAGAAAGAAATTAACCAAAAAATTGAGGATTATAACCAAGCGATAAACTCTCTCAATACTTGTTTAACTGCTATGGGTTTACAGAAAAATCATTTACCTGTAATTGGTGAACAAGAATTAGAGATTGTCCCAGAAGTTGTTAATTACTCCAGCGATTAATATAGGGAAATTATCGGCATGAAGCGCCAATTCCAGTGTGAATTGGCGTTGTCTTTGAGTGAAAAATGCAAGTTATACTAAATCCGTGAGGACAGGCACTCATGCAGAAGGGGGAATATAGCAATTCTCTGACTTATGAGGTACAGACAGAATATGATCATTACAACGACTGCATCCGCAAAGCTAGAAAGATTCAGGTTATTGGCAACCACCCAGAAGACGTTCGATCTGTAGGTTGGGTTGAACAATAACAACTCTTGTCTGTCAAACATGAGCGATGCTTGAGCGAAACCCAACTGCACCGATGTTTTAAAGAATGTTGGGTTTCGCTCAAACCATTAGACTTGTTGCGGAATAGTGGCATAATGGGGAAGAAACAATGATTGGATATCCCCTTGAATGCTGAACATTGGCAGAATATTGCATCAAGATAGACTCTTGAGAGCGACCACAGGACTCAAGAGAAGAGCGTTTGAGACCTTGTTAGAGAAATTTGAACAGGTGTATTTGGCGGAAGCAGACAACAGGGAAAAGCCCTGACAGGGGGACAAGCAAGCTGAAAAGCTTATGTAGCATAAAATACAGACACAGACTCCAAAAAAAGATAAGTCATATTTACCATATATGACCTAAATAACGAAAATGATAAGTAGACCTCTTGCATAATTTTTTTATGGTATAATGTAAGGTTTTGCTTTTTTCTCAATTCTTAGATTGAAGTGGAAAAAAGAATAAAATGTGATCTTAGGTCAGGAAATCATCTATAATTTTGCTATGTTTATTAGCAAAAT
>NZ_JADBUB010000122.1:0-7695 GCF_020245865.1 Microcystis sp. M169S2 | reverse complement strand
TCTCCCGAAACAGGTGCAAGATTCTGAGAGAATCGTGCTTCAAAACCTTGCGTCTTCATGGTTCCGCGTCCTGTAGGGGCGAAGCATTCGGACAATAACTTATCGGTGAAACCGTAGATTTTCTATCCGAATGCTTCGCCCCTACTTTTTCAGCAAACCCTATTTAGGGTTTGCTGAAAAAGTTTGTTGGTGGGGTTAGGAGTTGAGAGTTGGGGTTTTAGGGAGTTGGGGTTTGAGGGTTTTGGGGTATTAGTTGAAATTCTCCTATCTCCCCACTCCCCCATTTCCCAATTCATAATTCATAATTCATAATTTATAATTCATAATTCCCCATCTCCTTAACTGCGTTTCCAAGTATTCCAAGCGACTTTAAAACCGATCAAGAGGCGACGGCTGCCACGATCGAGCTTGCTGAGACCAGCTTTAGCACTACCGAGACTGCGATCGACTCCTTGGACAACTTGGCGGGTACTTTTGACCCCTTCATCGATATTGTCGGTTAATTCGCTGATTTCCGCCCCTGTCAGGCGAATTGCCTCTAGAGTCGGGGGAAATTCCCGATGGAGGGTATCGAATAATTTTTCGGCACTGCGGGCTGCCCGGGCTAACTCTTGCAGGGCAGGTAAAGCGGCGATGAAAACCGCCGTTAAACTAACGGCGACTAGCAGTAAAGAACATCCTAGCCAGAAAATAGGTTCGGTCATTTAATAGTGATTCGAGTGTTGATTATCGCCTTGGCGAGATTCTTGCGAGTCAGGGGAGGGATTGTCGGTGGCTAGACTTTGACTAGCTTCGATTCCAGCTGTCACCGCCTCTTTTAATCTGATTAAAGTATCATCCCAATTACGCCGGGCCGATTCCGATAGGCGATCGGCCTGCAATTGCATCGTCGTGGTCAGATCTTCGGCTAATTCAGGCAAAGCCCGCGCGGATTTTTGCAGAATTCGACGGGTTTCTTTTCCAGATCTGGGCGCTACTAATAAACCCGTCACTACTCCGATCGCACTGCCCACTAAAACCCCGACGACGAATAAGCCACCGTTACCGTTATTGTTATCTGCCATAGGATTGCCCTTGTACTTAATTCCCAATTTTACGAGCAATTACACTTCTCTTGTGCAGTTTCTTCGGCAAAATTTTGACCTGTTGCTCTTGGTAAACAAAAACAGAGGCTCTCTTAGGTTGGGTGGGCAAAATGTATTCTAAGATACAGTCCTGCTGGCGAGCGAGTGGAAGGAACCACAAAGACACAAAGGACACAAAGATTGATCGATCATAGAGTAAGTTAAACTTATCACACAGAACCTAGAAGAGCCAAACAGACCTAGAAGGGATAAATTGAGAAAAAACTAGCGATCGGGTAAAACCTGATTTTATGGCTGACTTTGAGCCAATAAGGGAGTGAAAAAGAAGAACCTCTGGGAGTCTTGCCGTGTTTCGACCCCAAAGGTTCCTCTTATGCTGAACTTATACTCCTCACACAATATTTATATTACACACAACCCACTGCTTTTGTCAAGAGGTTTATGACATTTTTTTCCACAGACCTCTGGCCAAATTAATTTCCCAGGGTTGGTAGGCGCTCTTGCTGGGGACAGTTAAGTAGGGTTTGCGGCAAAAAGTTTTTCCTGGGGGCAGGGTGTGGGGTGTGGGGTGTGGGGTGTGGGGTGTGGGGTGTGGGGTGTGGGGTGTGGGATCAACTATTGCCTTCAAGCCATGTTTTTAAATCTCGTTCTGGTTTAGCCACATTGAATAAATGTAAACCAAAATCCTCTGAAATATCTTGACAAATTTTCACTCCTCTGATGCTGTTGCCTTTTTCATCTAAAAGGGGCGAAAAAGTCCCAATTCCCAACTGATGGGGAACTACTGCCGTAATTCCGCCCCCGACACCGCTTTTTGCCGGTAATCCTACCCGATAGGCCCATTCTCCCGAAGCGTCGTACATTCCACAGGTAAGCATAACACTGATCACATCTTGAACGTAGTGTTCATCGATCGCCCGTATTCCTGTGATTGGGTTGACACCCCCATTAGCTAAGGTAGCAGCCATCAGAGCTAAATCGTGAGCATGGACGAGAATGGCGCATTGTTGACAGTAAAGATCGAGGGTTTCTTCAATTTTATCGCTAACCATGCCAAAATTTAGCATTAGATAGGCCATGGCCCGATTGCGATTGCCGGTGGATTTTTCCGAGAGAAAAACGGGGACATTAATCTCGTGATCCCTGCCGGTATAGCGTTTAAACATTTCTAAAATACGTTTTAGCCTTTCCGTGGCATTCTGTCCGGTGATTAAATCCGTAGTAGCGATCGCACCAGCATTAACCATAGGATTATAGGGACGATTGGTTTTTTCATCGAGAATAATCGAGTTAAAAGCTTCTCCGGTGGGTTCAACACCGACTTTACTATTAACGTATTCTCTTCCGTGATCTTCTAGAGCTAATCCAAAGACAAAAGCTTTAGAAATTGATTGTACCGTAAAGGTTTGCTGACAGTCTCCCACCTCAAAAATCTGACCATCAGTGCTAATTACAGAAATACCAAACCATTCTGGAGCTGCTAGGGCTAATTCCGGAATATAATCGGCGATATGACCCGTCTGTAAATCAGAGTATTTTGCGTGCAGATAGTTAAGATAGTTCCGAAAAGGATAGACTAACTCTTGCTCGGAATTGACGGGACTAATAAAATCTTTTGGGGAAGCCATAGAGGAGTATAGCAGTTATCGTTTAATTGCCACTCTAGAGACGTTAATAAGCACATCTCTAGAGAATTTCTGTAATCCCTAATTAACTTCTCGAACCGCGATAAATGCGATCAGCTTGGGAGGGTTCTAAATAAGTATAGCCCGGTTTTTGGGTTGAGGAGCCATTCTTTTTGGCCACAGTATTAACCGCAGGAGTCGCTTTTTTTACCTCCGCGTGAGTCCTGATATAATCCTCAGAAATCTTGAAGGGATGACTATTGGGAAGATGACGACTAGAGGGTAAATTGTCTTCTGGTTCGGGATGGGTGATTTTACTATGGGGAGCGACAAAATCGTGTAGGATGGGATCGTAGGCTAAAATTTCGCCGGTTTCAATCCGAAAAATCCAACCGTGTAGAGATAATTTACCCTGATGTAATCGGGAACGAATAATTGGATAGCTTTGCAAATTACTTAACTGATTGAGAACATTTTCTGCTACTGTCACCTCGATCAGTTCTTCTCCTTCTAATTCTTTGTAATTATCCTTAACTAAACGTCGAGTAGCTTCTGCTTGTTTTAACCAATCGTAAACTAAAGGCATTTCATCGGCCAGACTCTGCAATTTTAACAAACCTTTCATCGCTCCACAATGGGAGTGACCGCAGATAATCACTTGCTCGATGCCGAGAGCGTTGATAGCATATTCTATAGATGCACCCTCACCACCATTGGTTGCTCCGTAGGGAGGAATTATATTTCCCGCATTACGAATTACGAATAATTCCCCCACCTCCGCTTGGGTAATTAGGTTAGGATCGATCCTGGAATCGGAACAGGTGATAAACAGGATTCTCGGTTTTTGTCCGTGGGAGAGTTGCTCAAATAATTGCCGATGTTCATCAAAATAACCACTCTGGAACTTTTCTAGTCCCTGTAGGAGTTTCTTCATAATAATTTTTCTGGTTTAGTTTGATCGCTATTGAGTCGATCCTTTCAGCATTATCGGGCATGAGATAACAGCAATGCAACCGGCCAGATTAGCGATCGCTATCGGCTGCGAGATCGGTTATATTTTGTTAAGATAAGATACAGACTGTATCTAAGCAAATTTTATTCTATGGAAACTGCAACAATTTTGGGTGTTTCGATCGCTGCCGCTTTGGTAGGAATTACCGCTTTAGCTCTTTATACCGCTTTTGGACCGCCGGCAGCAGAATTAAGCGATCCTTTTGAAGATCACGAAGATTAATTCTTTAATAACCATGTGGCTATCTGCCAAGGAGAAATTTGCTCCATAGGATCGATCGCTCTTTCTAAACCATCGATCGATTCTTTTATTGTTAATTGTAATTGATTTTGCCAATCAATAACAGCGTTTTCTCCCTGACATTCATAAACGCGCATTACCCAACCCCGAGAGGCTGTTTCACTTTGTTTGAAACTCATTAAAATTAAGTTATCGGCTGAGAATTTTAACCATTGTGCCACGGGTGGCAACTGGGTTGATCGAGAAGAATTATTAATAAAAATAACGTTGACAGGTAAGTTTAACTGCCAAGCATGATGGACAGTTTTCGCCATTTTCCAGTTACCTTGATGGGGATATATTGCATAGGTAAATTCTTGTTTACCCAGATCCGCCTCGGGATCTGGCCAGCGGGGACTTCTCAACAGAGTTAATCGCAGTTGCTGGTTAGTAGCATCATAGCCATATTTATTATTATTTAAAAGACTTACCCCATAGTTTGCCTCTGTATCGGTTAAATCCGCCCATTTATGGGCGTAAACTTCCCATTTTGGCGATTCTGGTTGGTGGGAACGCTCGATCGCACCACAGGCAATTTCATAGGTGGTAAAATCGCTGTTTAGGGTAAGAGGAAAAGCGGTTTTTACTAAAGTATGTTCTTGCTGCCAATTAACAATATTTTTAATCTGGAGAATAGGGGAATCTTTTTCTAAGATATAATCTTGACAAAATTGCGAATCAGCTAAACTTCTGATCACGCGAATCTGCCAGCGCAAGGGACCACATTCTAAGCATTCGATCGATTTTAATACTGTTTTAGGTAAGGTATATTGTTGATAATTCGGATCGATATTCCAAGCGTCCCAATATTGTCCTTGATCTTTAAATGCCTGTAATTGATTACCAGCAGCTTGCAGGATTTCTTTTTGATTAATTATATCAAATATACTATCTATATCTCCCGTTTCCGAGTTAATGGTAACTTTAAGCATTCCATTATCTAAAATAAATTGGCAGTTAGTTAAATTTTGCTCGGCTGCTTGCTGATTGGCAACTAACCAAAATAACTTATAACCCACAGAAGGAATATTTTCAGCGAGAAATAATAGCTGATTGTCGTGGGATAATTGCGAAAGACAAAGACAATTATTCAAGTCATAAACCGAACAATTGACAGATTCTATTGCTAAAGAGATAACCTGGGTTCTTTCCCAGTTAAGAGAATTAAAAACTAGAAAAGGCTTTGCTTGGGGATGGGGGGGATTAGGCAAATTAATTTGATTAGCAATTGCCTGTAAAGCTTGATCTAAAATTGCTTCACCTGTGCTGATAACTTGCCGCCATAACTGATTGGCATCCCTAAATACTTCGGGGATCGAAGTACCCGGCAGTACATCATGAAACTGATTTAATAAAACCTTTTTCCAAGCGGATTCTATCTCGACTTTCGGATAGGGAATCTCTAGTAAAATATTAGCCAGAGAAGACCATAATTCTCCTTGATACAAGAGGATTTCACAGTAACGATTATAAGCCTTTTGGTCAGCGTGGGTAGTATAACAACCCCGATGGAATTCTAGATATAATTCATCATCCCAGATAGGGAGATTACTTGTCTCCAGACTGTCCAGATAAGTTGTTGCTTGGCTAAATTTTAACTGGGGGAAAAAAGGAGATGTTTGCCAACGTTGGGCCACTTCTAACATATCACGAGTCGGACCGCCGCCATGGTCGCCAACTCCGGGCAACCAAAAAATATCTTTTAAGCCGGTTTGCTGTTCCCAATTGAGAGCATGATCGATCATAATAATTGGGTTAGTATCCATAACTCCGGCAACATTAGGAGGAGACATTAGGGAAAGAATTTTACTGCCATCGGGAGATTGCCACCAGAAAAAACCGTGGGGAAATTTAGTCGTATCATTCCAATGTAGTTTCCCGGTTACAAAGTATTTGATGCCAAAGGATTTAAGAATTTGTGGCAATTGGTAGGGAAACCCAAAGGTATCCGGCAGCCAAGCAGTTTCAGTGATTTGCCCAAATTTTTCTTGAAAATATTTTTGTCCATAAAGTAGTTGTCGAAATAGGGATTCTCCAGAGATTAAATTGACTTCTGGTTCTACCCACATCCCGCCCAAAAGTTCCCAAGATTGCCCTTTATATGCCTCTAGAATTGCTTCAAACAGGTCAGGATGATGTTTTTCTATCCATTCGTAAATTAGGGGACTAGAATGACCAAATATGAGGACAGGAAAATCTTTTTGCAGGTTTAAAACCGAGATAAAAGTGTTTTTTGCCACTTGCCAAGTTTCTGCCAATGGCCACAACCAAGCCATATCTAAATGTGCGTGGCCGAGAAGATGAAAACTGCGTTCTTTGAGAGGTTTAGCGAGGGGTTGCAGGGATTGACGAATTGATTCTAGGGATTGATTAAATTTATCTTTGTTGGTGACATTATCCCAGTCAATATTATCGAGAGTAGCGTTAAAAATAGCTAAGTTTTCAGGATAAAAAGTTTGTAGATAATTATGAAGAATGGTTAATTCATCAGCAACAAAACCAGGATCGATCGCTTGGCTATATTCATAGATTAACTCTGATTTCATCAAACCACCAATATCATGATTGGGACTGACTAAACGGAGAGTAACAACGATTTCTTGACCAGTAGAGACCGAGTTGGAAAGTAAAATGCGGGTGGAAGAATCAAAGAGATCTCCCGCTTGGATAAATTGATTATTAATATAAATTTTGACATCTTCCGCCCACCAAGTTAAGATTAATCTAAGTTCCATTCCCGCCAAAGGATAACCGGCTAAATGTTCGGGGACAATAATTTTTTGAGTTAGATATTGAATTTGTCTGCCGGCTGGCCAAATAATGTATTGTTTTTCATTAAGGGTGACGGGTTGAATTGGTTTTCCCGCTGCTGTAGCGATCCACCAATTTTTCTGGACATCTGTGCGGGTGAGGTGAGACAGTTTAGCGATGTTGTCGAGAGGAGACATGAGCCAACAAATAAGTTAATTTTGACTATTTTAGGCGATCGATGTCTAATTGGGCTAGGGGAGAACTTATGTTAACGCCATAGTGCTGAAGACTTACTTAGGGTTTGCGGCAAAAAGTTTTTCGGTGGAGGTAGGGTGTGGGGTGTGGGGTGTAGGGTGTAGGGTTTTACCCATTTTCAGGGGGTCAATTACCTAATTTTCAGGGAAAAAGTCCCTAAATTTCCCCCCCGATCCCTCCAATGGCCGGTACTTTTTGATTTCAAAAAAGCCTAAAAATATTATCCAACAAGGTTTTTAGATTTATTCAGCAAGCCCTACTTAATCTCATCCGCCAACGGCTGATTGAGAATGAGCAGGGAAGAGAAAGCCCGTGATGAGGATTGAACTCATGACCTCACCCTTACCAAGGGTGTGCTCTACCACTGAGCTACACGGGCATTGATCGTGGTGGGCCGGGCCGGATTCGAACCAGCGTAGGCGTAGCCAACGGATTTACAGTCCGCCCCCATTAACCACTCGGGCACCGACCCATTAATTCCACGATTAACAATCATAGCACCCTTAGCTAAAACACACAAGGGTTTAGGGAAAAAAATTTTTGAGCCATATAGCAAAGAGCGGGATAGTTAGGACATAATAGAGAAAAAGAAATGAGGAGAAGCTTTCATGGCAGCACCCTATAGTGATGATTTAAGACAGAAAGCAGTGAGTGCCGTAGAGCGAGGGGAGAAAAAAAGCCATGTCTG
>NZ_JADBUB010000121.1:0-35525 GCF_020245865.1 Microcystis sp. M169S2 | reverse complement strand
GAGGTAGTCAGTTACCTAATTTTCAGGGAAAAAGTACCTGAATTTTACCCCTGATCCCTCCAATGGTCGGCACTTTTTGAGGTCAAAAAAGTCTAAAAGCCTTATCCAACAAGGTTTTTAGATTTATTCAGCAAGCCCTATTTATCTTCTCATTCTGCCCTTAACTTGATACCAAAGCCTTCTTAAACGTAGATCGAGAGAAAAACCCCGACGGGTGGGAATAACAATCGTGCCACCGATGCGATCGTGGAAAGCGCGGTTCAATTGCTCATCACCGATCGCCATACCACAATCGGCGAAAAGGGGCGAAGATAATAAAATCAAGCTTAAAGGATTGCCAAAAAAAGTATTTAACCCTACCATCATTAAAGCTGCCCCGCCACCAGCGATCGCCTCTCGTTTGCTTAACTCCAAAATTCCGGGTAAACGCTGAAGTTGTAGATCGATGATCTTCATATCCAGGGCCCAACGTCCTAAACTCTGACCCTGATTCTGCGCTACTAATAACACCCGCAAACACCACCAAATCAGGAGAAAAAGGAAAAATTGCAGTACAGGCGCACTATTAGCAAAGGAGCTTAAAAACCAGATCGAGGCAAAGTCGATCAGGAAAGCATAGGCACGACGATCTAAGGGAATTTTCGGAAATTTTTGCGGTAGATTATCTTCAGGCGGGATCGGGTAAACCATAAAGTCAATTCTCGGAAAAATCCTGCGGTTTATCTTCTACTCTAATCGGGAAATTGGCAATTCTAGAGTGAGTGGAACGAACCACAGAGACACAAAGGACACAAAGATTGATCGCTATTATATAAGTTAAACTTATCACACAAAGAATAAGAGAGCCAGAGATCTAGGCTACCATTGAGCAAAGGTAGCCCAGAATACAGGGATAATCATGGAGCAAGATTCATTAACAACGGAGGTTATTCTAACCCATCCACGGCAAAGTTTGGGAGAGATACAGTTGGATTGGATGCCACAACCGGGTAATTATTTGGCCTTAAAAGGACAAACCTATGCGGTTTTGGAACGTCACCACCAGTATCAATACAAGATTGGTGGCTATTGTTTACGCAAAATTTCCCTTTATGTACAAACTGCTCCCACTCCTAACGAAAAAAGTTTGATTGAAGGACGTTGGGTGATGGGGGATGCTAGTTGTCGTTTTAACGCCAGATCCGAACTGTTACGCTGTGCGATTAACCCCTCTGGTCCCTGTCAAGATTGTCGTTTTTACGAAACTATTAACCCTTAAAAGAGCCTTTTTCGGCAACAATTTGGCTATTTTTCCCCTAGCTAACCACTATATTGATCAATCGCCTATGAATCATCCTTACTCTTGGATCGAGGATAGCTTAAAAACCCTCCATCGGGCCAATTGGTATCGAAGGGTTAAAACCATTCAAGGCCGGGGCGGAGCCGTTATAGAATTAGAGGGTCGATCGCTGATTAATTTTGCCAGTAATGACTATCTGGGATTAGCAGCCGATGAAAGAATGATCGCGGCAGCCATAGCAGCAACACAAAGCTATGGAACTGGAAGCACCGGCTCGCGTTTATTAAGTGGACACCGAGATATTCATCGAGACTTAGAATTAGCGATCGCATCCTTTAAAAATAGCGAAGACGCGATCGTTTTTAGTTCGGGATATTTAGCCAATTTGGGGACAATTACCTGTTTAGTGGCGCAGAAAGACTTGATTTTAGGAGATCAATACAATCACTCTAGCCTCAAAAATGGAGCCAAGTTAAGCGGTGCCACGGTGAAAGAATACCAGCACAATAGTCTCGAAGACTTAGAAAATCAGCTATTAGCCCACCGTCATCACCATCGTCATTGTTTACTGCTCACTGATACAGTGTTTAGTATGGATGGGGATATCTGTCCCCTGGCGGGAATTCTCGCTCTAGCCGAGATTTATAATTGCATGGTTTTGGTGGATGAGGCCCACGCTACCGGGGTTATGGGGGAAAATGGCACAGGTTGCGTGGAATATTGTGGTTGTCAGGGACGGGAATTAATTCAGATGGGAACCCTGAGTAAAGCTTTAGGCAGTTTAGGGGGATATGTGACCGGAAGTGCCAAAATTATCGATTTTATCCGCAATCGCGCCGCCACCTGGATTTATACTACCGGTTTATCCCCCGCCGACACCGCCGCCGCTAGAATGGCTTTAGAGATTATTCGTCTGGAACCGGAACGTCGCCAACGCCTACACCAAAATATTAATTTTGTCAAGAGTAACTTAAATAATTTTAATATATTGCCTTCGGAAGCGGCGATTTTATGTTTACCGGTAGCCAATCCGGGTCAAGCCCTAGAATTATCGCAAAAACTGCTAGAAAAAGGCATTTTTGCCCCCGCAATTCGTCCTCCTACCGTTCCCACCAGTCGTCTGCGATTTACTGCCATGGCCACCCATAGCCTCGCTCATCTAGAGATTCTTGTCCGGTCTATTGGCGAATCTTTCCCCATATAGGGAAAAAGTTTTTCGTGGGTTGTAGGGAAGTGGGGAAGTGGGGAACGGTTAAGTTAGACCGTCTTCATCGATAACTTTGGCTGAGTCATAGCACTTCAACCTACATTCCGCAGGTTCCTCAACAGAGAAAATAATATTTTTGACAAGCCGAACCGAGGAAGCGCAAAATGTACCTTTGAACATCGTTCAACTTGACTCGTTTCCACACAGAAACCAGAAGAGCCGTTGCTTGAATGAATTGTGCCTAACTACTTAATAATCAGCATGGTGGGTTGAATCATCAAGTTTAACCCTCTGCTAACCAGCGCACGGCATCCTTAGCGTGGTAGGTTAAGATAATATCGGCACCCGCCCGTTTAAAGCTGGTTAAAGTCTCTAAAGTCACTCTTTTTTCGTCAATCCAGCCATTTAACGCCGCCGCTTTAATCATTGAATATTCCCCCGATACATTGTAGGCAGCCACGGGTAAATTAGTCATTTCCTTGATTCTCCAGATAATATCCATGTAAGATAGAGCGGGTTTCACCATTAACATATCTGCTCCCTCTAATACGTCTAATTCCACCTCTTTTAAGGCTTCCCGGGCATTACCCGGATCCATTTGGTAGGTTCTGCGATCGCCGAATTGGGGGGTAGAATCAGCCGCATCCCGAAACGGCCCATAATAGGCAGAAGCGTATTTAGCCGTATAGGAAAGAATCGGTGTATCACTATAACCCGCCTCATCCAATCCTTGACGAATTGCCTGGACAAAACCATCCATCATTCCCGAAGGTGCAATGATATCCACTCCCGCTTTTACCTGAGAAACGGCGGTTTTTTGCAATAATCCCAGAGTGGGATCGTTTAACACCCTGCCGGTTAAATCTCCCGTTTGCAGATAACCACAATGACCATGGTTAGTATATTCACACAAACAAGTATCGGCGACAATAAGTAGATCGGGAACTGCCTCTTTAATTGCCGTGGCCGCTTTTTGGACAATACCATGATCGTGCCATGCTCCCGTCGCCTCTGTGTCTTTACTTTCCGGCAGCCCGAATAAAATAATCGCTGGAATTCCTAAATCCCGCACTTCCTTGGCTTCGTCAACAATTTTATCGATTGATAATTGGTACACCCCCGGCATCGATTTGACTTCCTGGGCAATACCTTCCCCCGTCGTGGCGAAAAGGGGATAGATAAAGTCATTGGCTGTCAAGACGGTTTCACTCACCAGACGGCGCATTTGAGGGGTTTGACGCAGACGACGGGGGCGATGAATAGGAAACATAGTTTTTTGTGATTAAATCGGGAATCTGGTCTCGATTCTTTAGTTTAAATCTTTGCTGAGGATGAACACAAATCGATTCAGCCGGCAGCTGGCTGCCGGCAGCTATAGGCAATATTTAGTTATTTTGAGCTTAATCAAACTATTTAGGTTAAAAATGACCTAATAAACCTCTATCGTCGTTTTGAGGGCGAAAAACCAGCAATTTGACTAAAATTTAATCTTTATAGGGATCAATTTTGCTGTCGCCACCACCGCATCTATTTACAAAACTTTACCTGATCAGTTATCAGTTACCAGTTATCAGTTATCAGTTATCAGATGTGAGTTTTCAGTTCACTGATGGCTCTCTTGGATATTGGCTGAAAAATGTTCATGGTGTTACATTAGCGGCGCAAGCGTTCACTGATTACTGTTTACTGTTCACTGTTCACTGACTCCCAAAACCCATCTCCATTTGGGAGAAGGATCGTTTATTCTAGTAGGTAAGAGCGATCGATTCAGGATTTTTGCTATGGCGAACTTAGGTGATTTAGTCAAAAAAGCAGTTTATTTGGGTGTAGGCATTGCTACTTATGCCGCCGAAAAAGCTGAAGTAAATTTACAAGAATTAAGAAATCAAGCCCAAAAATTAGCCGATGAAATGATTTCTCGCGGTGAAATGACGACGGAAGAAGCGAGGAAATACGTTGATGAGTTGGTGAAACAGGCACAACAGCAAACCGTAGAAGGTAACGAATCTAATATTCCCCATGAACCCCGACGGATAGAAATTATTGAAGACGAGGAAGACACCAAAGCAGCCAATCCAAAAGTAGATGAATTGCGGCAACAGGTGGAACGTCTTCAGGAGGAATTACGGAAACTGCAACAGGATTAAAACCTAGATTTTAGCGACAAATAATTAATTATTACCAGACAAGGGATGCAAGTATAAACATGGAAGATTGGCAGAAGGATTTTTGGGAAGTGATCGAAACTGTGGCACTGGGAATTGAAACTTTTTTCCAAGAAGTGACCCAAACTATCGAAGAAATCAATGAGGAAATTATCATAGATCTGGAACAGTTTATTCAAGAGGTTTTACCCCAGGAATTAGAAGATTTTTTTAACTCCGATGAATATCCCTTTTCGGAATTAGATGAACCCTCGGATTTTACCCTCACTCCTAAGGTTAACCCCGATCCTAACACCCATCCTGCTTGTATCGGTTGCCGTAATTATCACGGTTATATCTACGGAGGCAATCTTCTCGTCTGCGGTTTCCATCCCTACGGTTGGGATAGTGATAGTTGTCCCGATTGGCAAGCAGAAGATTAATTATTTTTCTATAAAATCAGGTAGGGTTATTATCCCTACCCATAACTTTTATCTCAAAGCAATTATCCGTCATTTTTAGTTAAGAATTACCCTTGGGAGCATGGTAAGGTTCAGAATCAAAAGGCTGCATCCCCACATCGGGATATTCATCATTGCTGGGGCTAAAAATGCGAGCAAAAGCCTCCGTTAGGTACTGGACAAAATTGTGTAACGTATCCTTGATATTCATTGCTTTTCTCTCCGACTCTCGACAACAATCTCTTTTTCGGATCAGGTTGATTCACCCCTCCATCCCAATTATCTGACCAGAATCTCATCAATTGTTGACTTTTGAGATAATTCTTGAATAATCTTCATAAGACTTGATGTTTTTTCTGGTTTATCTAAACTTTTATAATAATTCTTGTATTTTTGTAAAGGAAAAATTATTCAATTAAATCGCTGAACAGATATTTGATTGTTGTCCAGAAAGGATTGTATCTTTGTTGATCATCTAAGCATAAATATCCATTGACAAAAACTTTTAATTGAGCATTATCTATCTCCTCATCCAAAAAAGGTTCGATGGCTTTCTGACGAAAGTCCTTGAGTTTATTGAGGTTTAATCCCAACTTTTCGATAGTATTAATTGCTTTTTGATCATCTTCTTGTACGGGTTTAATTGTACCATCATAGTTAAAGGCAAAGTGAGACTCACAATCGGGATTAAGTGGAGAGATTAAGAGATTTTCATCAAACCAGTTATCTTTTAGACTACCACAGTGCCGAGGTTCACCAAGCTCAAGATTTGCCTGACAGGAACATAGCAAATTGGCATAATCTAAGGGATCAACAGTGGGATCACTCTGAGGTTTAAAATGTTCTATATGCCATTTACCATCAATCAATCGACTTTCACAATAACAACATATTTCCGCCTGTTCTGTCATCAAAGCTTTAATTAGTATTTCTTTTGGTTTTCCTGCTAAATTTCTAAAGTCGGGCTGCCAATCTGAGTTAGCTTGCTCTTTCCAATTCTTAAACTCTGGTGGTTCTTGTCTTTTTCTAATATACTTCATTTTCCGATAATTTCCTTGCGTCGAATAATAACTTCAGCTTTAATTAATTCTGGATCATCTTGAATTTTAGCTCTGAGATCATTGATTTTCTTTTTAGCTGCCTCTAATTGATTTTGAGAAATTTGTTCATAGATATCTTTCAAAGCTTCAGCGATTTCCTTGGGACGAGTTGTCTCTAATCCCATCAAATCTTCTAAAATTCGATCAACATTTTTGCCGTAGGACTCCTGCACGGGATGAACTTTTATTCCCATTTCTGTTTGTTCCATGAAGTGTAAACTTTCTGGTTGAACATGAGTGATAATATTAGGAGAATGGGTGGAAATAAAAAATTGACAGTTAGGAAAAACTTCTAGTAATTTAGGTACTACAAATCTTTGCCATTGAGGATGTAAATGTAAATCAATTTCGTCAATGATAATAACGCCAGTACCCGTTAAGGGATAAGGATTTTGAGGATTAGCAATCGCCATTCTTCGAGCTAAATCTCCCAGCATAGCAATCAGACATTTTTCTCCATCAGAAAGTTGATTAACAGTAACTATTTTATTCTTTTTTGTTACTTCCATTCTCAAGGGATTACGACGGACGCTAAGATTACTAAAATCGGGTAGAAAACGTTCGATCGTTTCCCGAACCGCTTCCAATTGGGGATCAGGAAAACAAAAACCTTCTGGTTTAATTAGATCATACTGATATTTTCTATTTTCATTTTCTAAATCTTCTCGCTCGCGAAACCATTCAAAAAAAGTGCGAAAATCTGATCCACTGGTTAAAGCATTTTCGTAGGCACTTAGAGAATCAAATTGATGTTTTGTTTTAATTTTTAATGGTATATCCAGCACTGCTCGATTAACAGAATAATAAAAAAATAAAGGTAAGTTAATTTCTCCTTGATGTTCAGTAATTTGTCGTTGTATTTGTTGAGTGTATTCATTTAATTGGCTAAAATTACTCCGTTCTCCAGCGTGGATATATCCAGTCCTAGTTTTTACTATTTTCCAAGTAATCTCTTGACTATCTTCCGTCCCCCCAGTGATTTCAATTATAGCCGTCCCCTGACCATTATTAATCTCGGTTTTGCTAATCTGTTGTCCACTGGCATTAGTATTTTTTAGGCGATTAACTAACCAAGAAAGCATAATAGCCAAACTGTCTAAAATGGTGGATTTTCCAGCACCATTAACTCCTATAAATACGTTTAATTGCCGATGAAAGTCGATGTTTAAACTGACTGCACCTCGATAATTAATAAGCTTTATAGACTTAATTCTCATGGTTTTTTGTATCGGCAAGATTTGCTTATATTTGAGATAATTGTTAGAGAATGACTCTCGAATAATTGCCAGTAAAACTTAGATAGGGTTAAGAGACAGTAGGACAAGGAATAGAAAAAAATATCGACCAAAGAAATAATATCTAATTTTGGCACAGAACCGGATAGTCATAATGATTATTTATCATTTACCCTCGACTAACTCAAAAAAACCCCGGCTGACTTTCCCGATCGCTGCCCTCTGTGAGACAATCGATCGAGTGTTATCCTAAACTCCGCCAATTTTCATGTCCGACGACGCTACTATTCGCACTGCTGTACAACGTCTCTACAATACCTATCCTTTCCCCCCCGAACCGCTCCTAGACGAACCCCCTCCGGGTTACAATTGGCGCTGGAATTGGATTGCTGCCTATAACTTTTGTTGTCATCGTAAACCCGAACGAGAGGATATCCGCATTCTCGATGCAGGTTGTGGTACTGGTGCGGGAACCGAATATCTGCTCGCGCTCAACCCTTTCGCTCATGTAGTCGCGATAGATATCAGTGAAAAAGCTCTAGAAATTGCCAAAGAACGCTGTAATCGTTCGGGAGTTGCGACAAAGCACCGAGGTTCTCTCGATTTTCACAATTTACCCCTTGAATCGGCCACTAATCTCCCCGGAGAATTTGATTTAATTAACTGCGTCGGGGTGCTGCACCATCTCCCAGACCCGATTAAAGGGATTCAATCCCTCGCACAAAAACTGGCCCCCGGTGGTCTGCTGCACATTTTCGTCTATGCACAATTGGGACGCTGGGAAATCCAGTTAATGCAATCTGCGATCGCACTTTTGCAGGGAGACCGACGCGGGGATTATAAAGATGGGGTCGCTGTCGGCCGAGAGATTTTTGCCTCTCTACCAGAAAATAATCGCATTTTGAAACGGGAAAAAGAGCGTTGGTCAATGGAAAATCATCGCGATGAGTCCTTCGCTGATATGTACGTTCACCCCCGGGAAGTGGACTATAATATCGATACCCTCTTTCAACTGATTGATGCGTCAGGATTAGCCTTTATTGGCTTTTCTAACCCTTCCTACTGGCAATTAGAGCGTTTATTGGGTAAATCACCCGAATTGATGGCTAGAGCGCAAAATTTAGGGGAAAGGGAACGTTATCGCTTGACGGAATTATTAGACCCAGAAATCACCCACTATGAATTTTTCCTCGCTAAACCACCGATTTTGACTGCCGATTGGTCCGGGGATCAAGTCCTAGAGAATGCAGTGGCCGAAGTTCATCCCTGTCTTTACGGTTGGCCTAGTGCAAGTGTTCTAGACTACGATTATCGGCCGGTTAATCTCTCGGAGAGAGAATTTGCTTTTTTACAAGCTTGTGATGGTCGTTTAACCGTGGGAGCAATCGACGCTCAAGTTGGTTTAGGATTAACTGGTGTGCGTTCTTTACAACAGCGCCAACTACTGATTTTAAGTTAGGGAAAACTTGGGGATGTTAGAGATAGCGTCCCTTGGCAATCGGCAACTTTTAAACTAACTTGGCTAAATCTTGCCAAAAATTCTTGTTTCTTAACAATTATCCCCCTCTCTCCCCATAGTTTCAGCCCCAGAAATGACTAGGGCTGAATTATAATAGTTATATAGAGTGGAAAAGGCTGATAAATTTCTGATTGGTCCGATTTTTACCCAGATCGGCAAACGGGAGTTTAGTCATTATCCCAAGATTCCGAGGCGATTAAGTCACCAATTTGATCCCTGAGAAGGTAGTCACACCGTTCTAGTTCACATTCAACACAAACCCACTCCCGAGGGGGAATGAACTGACAGAGGGTGTAGATCGGTTGGTGTCTGCTCACTACCCCCTGTTCTACCATCTGACGGACTTCGTCCTTAATCATCCTGATAGAGTAAGCGGTGGGAGCGGTGGAGAAAGTTATGGCACTCATGGGAGATTTCCTGCAAGATCTACAAAAGAAGTCTTATCACTAACTATACTCTAACCTATAAGGGGACAAAAGAGATTTTTTGCTGTATCGAGGATGACAATTTTTTATATATAGCGAAACCCTCTCCCCTCGCCAGTTTAGGCTTAGGTTAAGAAAAGTTAAATTTATCGGCTAAAAGCTGTCGAGTCCCCTTATGTCAAATCAGTTATCAGCGATCAGTTATCAGTGATCAGTTAAGCTGTTGACTATCTAGGGTTGGCTGAATAAATGTGAAATGTAGGCAAGGTAAGGGTTTTGGGGCTTTTCTTGCGAAACAGGTGTAAGATTTTGAGAGAATCGTGGTTCAAAACCTTGCATCTTCATCGGCCCGCGTCCTGTAGGGGCGAAGCATTCGGGCAATAACCTATCGGTGAAACCGGAGATTTTCTATCCGAATGTTCGCCCGTACTTTTTCAGCAAACCCTATCTAAATTACTGGTTAGGACTGCACTGGAGTGCCGGAGTTGGCAGCAGGGAGGAGAAGTCAGAGCATTTGTACTTAATTTTTCCCTACGCAGTTTAAATTCAGTACAGCTGATCACTGAAAAAAGCTTCCCACTTAAACTAATAAATGGGGAATAAAAATAAAAGCCGCTACGAGTAAAGCGGCGATCGAGGCGATTAAAACGGCACCAGCGGCACAATCTTTCGCTATTTTGGCTAAATCATGGTAGGATTGCCCCACCGTCAGATCTACCACTGATTCTAGGGCAGTGTTAATTAATTCTAAGACCATCACCAGAGCGCAGGTAAGGGTGACAATCGCCATTTCCATGGCATCAACCCGCAAAAATAAGCCCCAACTAATCGCTACTAGGGTAATCAGGGTGTGAATGCGAAAATTTCTTTGACTAACAAAAGCATAACGGACTCCGGCCCAAGCGTAGCGAAAACTGACTAACAGATTCGAGGCGACTTGCCAAGCGTATTCTCTTTGACTGGGATTGTTGCCCTCACTCACCTCTCCCGATCGAGGGATAAAATTATTGTTGAGATAGGGATTAGATAGGCTGGTAGATTGGTTGGCTTTATGATAGTTTGTCTTCATATTCCTCAATAATGCTTGACAAAAACAACTAACTATGTATCGGCATTTCGACGGTTTTTAACAAAGTTTCCTGTAAAGATAGCATTTCTAACAGACTTGTTTCATCGGGATGGTCCCAACCCAAAAGATGTAAACAAGCGTGGGCAGTTAACCAGGCCAATTCTCGCGCCAAAGAATGATTTTGTGTTAAAGCCTGTTGTTGTGCTGTCTCCACAGAGATGATAATATCCCCCAAATATAAAGGTTCTGTCTCTAAAATGCCCTCATCGACTGGGAAATCCACTTCGAGAGCGGCAAAAGCGAGAACATCCGTCGGTTGATCTTTGTGGCGATACTGGGAATTATAGGTCCGAATTTCTCGATCGTCTGTTAAACGCAAACTTAGTTCATAACCGGCGGCAACGGGGAGATAATCCGATAGATAGCCTAACCATGTTTCTAACCAATAGTGCCAAGTTTCCCCATCCACAGGACTATTTCCGGGATCAAAATAATTATCCTGTAGGCATAAATCCACCCCTAGGGGCAAAGTCTCACTCACCAGATTTCATCCTAGGGACGCGTCAGATAGGAAATACCGACAAAAAAGCCTAATAGGGCTGCTGTAGTCAAAAAAAAGTGTTTTAACGAGACGCCTTTTTTCTTGACCATATTCCGCATCGCCAGCTTGACGTAACTGGGTTGCGCTTCGGTGGCGGTTTCTACTGCGGGGTCAGTGGTGCTAACAGGTTCAGTCATCAGTAATTCCCCAGACAAGGATTGATCGCTATAAGTGTAACAGATTATTAAAGAAGTGCAAAAAAAATTCAATTATGGGAAAAATTGTTACCCGTCTGGGATAGTCAAAACCGCTCAAACTGTTTAAACCAGAGGTTTCTAACCAGTTGCGCCTTTAAACCAGCCCCTGAATTTTAATACAAATGCTCTCCTCTCCCCCGCTCCCTTCTCCCCTCTCCCCAATTCATAATTCATAATTCATAATTCATAATTCCCACTTCCCCACACCCCACACCCTACACCCCACACCCCACACCCCACACCCCACACCCCACACCCCACACCCTACACCCCAGCAGTTAACCCATGTCTTCCCACAATACCGAAAGCATCCAGACTATTTTTCAGAAAATTTGGGGCTATGATAGCTTTCGCTTTCCCCAACAGGAGATTATCGAGACGATTTTAGCGGCAAAGGATGCCCTGATTGTCATGCCCACGGGATTCGGTAAATCTATCTGTTTTCAACTGCCCGCTTTATTAAAAACCGGCTTAACCCTAGTGATTTCCCCCTTAGTTGCCCTGATGGAAAATCAGGTGGAGGAATTATTAGCCAAAAAATTACCCGTCGCCCTGATTCATAATGAAATCCCCCGACAACAGAGAAAGAAAACCTTAAACGCGATCGCAGATCAAACCCTACGACTTCTCTATCTTTCGCCGGAAACCCTCTTAAGTCCGCCCCTCTGGTCAAAATTAACCCTTCCCCACGTTAAAATTAACGCTCTCATCCTCGACGAGGCCCATTGTTTAACCCAGTGGGGCGATAATTTTCGTCCTGCCTACCGTCGTCTCGGTGCTGTCCGTCCCGCTCTGCTGCAATCGAAACCGGCCGGCAGCCAAATAGCGATCGCTGCTTTTACCGCCACCGCTAACCCCGCCACCCGTGAGACTCTCACCCGCGTCTTACAACTAGAAAAACCACAACTTTTCTTAATAAATCCCTACCGTCAAAACCTTGACTTAAGCACCAAAATATGTATTAGCCCCGGTTGTCGTCGTCATCAACTATTAAACTTCCTCACCGGTCAACCTCGACAATCCGGCCTGATCTATACTCGTTCCCGTCGCCATAGTGAAAATTTAGCGGCATGGTTGCAATCTCTCCACTATCGCACCAGTGCCTATCATGCCGGTTTATCCCCCTTTCAGCGTCGGGAAATAGAACAAAATTGGCTGCGGGGGGATTTAACTTTTGTTGTCTGTACCTCAGCTTTTGGCATGGGTATCAATAAACCCGATGTGCGTTGGGTTGTCCACTACCAACCCCCAGCTTTACTATCGGAATACCTACAGGAAATCGGCCGCGGTGGTCGCGATGGGGGTAAAATGCAGGCTCTCACCTTAATTAGTGAACCGACGGGATGGTTAGATAATAGCGATAAAAACCAGCAAAAATTCTTTAACTCCCAACAGGAACGCCAATACCGACAAGCTTGGCAAATTTTAGCCCAAATTCCCCTAGAGGGCAAAGTAGAGGCGATTAGTGCCGAATTTCCCGATGGTGCGCTCATTCTCTCCCTTTTACACAGTCTCGATCGCCTAGAATGGCTCGATCCTTTTCATTATCGGCTTATTTATCGCCATAATTCAGCCAAGATGACTTTTAACCCCAGAAATGAGATATTTCCCTACCTCTATACCCGTCGCTGTCGTTGGCACTTTCTCTTAAATGCCTTTGGGTTTCAGGAAAATGCCGATAATTTTCGCTGTGGTCATTGCGATAATTGTCGTCGCAATCGACCTCTGGTAAGCTAGGGAGCGCCAGAGCAGGGAGAGCAGAGCTTTTGTACTAAATTTTTTATGTCTTTTTTCTCCTCCTGTCTCGGATTCTCCTCACTTAAGGTCAGATTTTTGATTTTTGCAGGAGATTTATAGCGGTTTTCCCAGAAGTTAGTCCCGATTGAATCTATCAAGGGATTTACCATACCTTACCCGAAATAATAGTGAAATTTTGTAACAAAGTGCAGCCAGATATAAGAATCTTTGCTAGATTTCTAGAAGGCTTCTATGATAAGTCTCCTTAAAGGAGATTGTTTGCAGTAAGCTAATCTGGCTAACAGGCTTTTGGGCGTGATATAGGGAAAAGTTCTGGCGATCGCGCCTAAATGGGGTGATATACCGAAAGTTGACCCATATTGTTACTCTGGAGAGTGTTATACAGAAAGTTTTCGTATAATAAATGGTTAGGTGTCCTAGTTTATCTCTTATGTGCTTTACATCCTTTCAAAAACTTTATTATTTGGTTATTTAAGGTTATACAAACAATGAGTTTACAAAGTTTGCCGCTCGATTCCAGAAAGCTTGAAGTCTTGATAAAGAAGACTGGGCACTATAATATTTCCCCTATGTTTTTATCCCAATATATGCCTGAAGCTCAATCCCATCCAATTAGTGAGCATCTAGGTGAATTGGTTAACGATGCATACGAATATTTATCAGCTTGTAGTCAAAGTGAAATTGAAGAACTTCTAAGTGCTATGCCTCCTGGCTACAGAACGTTATTTGATAGAAAATTAGAGGTAGAGACTGAGCAGCAGCGGCGAAGATTTGCCCTTTATTATGTTTCATCAGAAGTCGCGCGAAGCTATTTTTCCTTTAAGGGGGTACTTGAGCAAGATTTATTACAAAGTGAAGTGATAAAAATATATCCAGAATTAGCTGATAAGTTTGATAAAGATGGATTACTTCATATAGATTCTAATTTTGTTCTTTTTGATGGCGTAATTCAATATAAAGACCACATTCTTCATTATCATCAACTTCTCAGACGAGGATACCGATCTAATCCAAACTTTGATTTTCTAGATGGATTTATAAGGTACTACCAATATACAAAAAATGAAAATCAGTTTCGGATTGCCATTGATCACCGACGAATCATGTTAAAAGAGTTTTATCGCCAAGTTATTGAGATGGACGGATGGCGTGGTTTACCATTTGATAAAAACAAGTTGGATGACCAAAATTATATTGGCTTGACTGTTGTAGAGCGAAACAAAAATTCATTATTTGAACAGACGTGTAGCCTTGACCGTACTGAGTTCTATTGGAGTTATCGTGATGGAATTAAAACATTTGAGGCTGAGGAAATTTCAGGCGATAGTTATATATTTGATCATTACTACTTTAATCGGTATGTGCATAGTGAACGTGACATTCAAATAAAAGCATTTCGTCATTTGGATGGAGCGGTTAAAGTTTATCTTAGAGATAGTTATCAAAATAGAAAGAATTCTTTTATGCCAAAAGAGTTCAAGAGTCATTGTAAAGTAAAGCTTTGGCGCATTGACGGGGACATAAAGTTAGAGATCTGGAGCGACCTTATCTCACACTTTTTCAAGTGCAATGAAATGATTATTAAATATTTTGATCCTGAAAAATTTGAGCAGATATTTGATTTATGAGTGTGATCGCCGATCTTGTAGGGTGCGTTCCCTAAGGCGACTCCTACTGCTCCACCGATCGATTTTTGGGGAACGCACCATGCACATTGATTGAAGCTGTGATACCAAATCCTGTTATAATAAAACGAGATATAGGGTGCGTCCCACGCAGCCTTTACCTTTTTGAAAACACTTTCAATGATGTAGCTATGGACTGGGAAACTCGAATTACACTAAATCCCGATATTTTGGTGGGAAAACCTATCATTAAAGGAACAAGGATTGCGGTTGAATTTATCATCGATCTTCTCGCCCAAGGTTGGAGTGTTGATGAAATTCTGCGAAACTACCCAGGTATTACAGTAGAAGATATTCAAGCTTGTCTTAGCTATGCTAGTGTAATGCTCAAATCTGAGAAAGTCTATGCTATTCCTGCTTAACTGATGCGTTTTCTAGCGAACGAAAATTTCCCCCTTGATGCGGTTGAAGCCCTAGGACAAAATGGCCATGATGTCCTGTGGATTAGGGTGGAATCCCCCGGAATCTCGGACCGTGAAGTTTTAAGTCGCGCCCAAGCAGAAAATCGTATTCTCTTGACATTTGATAAAGATTTTGGAGAACTCGCCTATTTAATTCGCAACAAGTCTAATGCAGTGTAAACAGTATTCGGTGCCAAAATATCTCGATTAGAAGGAGAAAACACTAATGGCTTTTTTTGATGTCCTACAGTTTCGGATTCATAGTGTGGAATGTGTACGAGAAACGCGAAAAGAATTTCCAGAGATAGATCCTGATGCAATTGACGTAAGAATTATCGCGATTGATGAAACAGGAGATACAGACGTTTCTAGTCCTATCCTGGCAGGCACTAATTTTAGGACAGGTTCTCGCGTTGATTTTCCAGTTCCTTTAGTTATATATCAGTTTGACCTAAACGAAGTAACCAGTTATCCTCGTAGTTACACGGCTCTATTAACGCTCACTGAAAGAGATGACGAACCGTTTGGCAGCGGTGTTAATGACGCAATCCGCGATGTAGCTCGTGCGATTAATAGACTAATTGGTGCGGTAGTTGGTGCCGTTACCTCCTATGGAACAGTAGCATCTATTGTCGCTGGAGCATTGGACTTTATCCTAGATCGTGTTTTTGGTGCTTTGGGAAGCGATACGTTTCCTCCACAAGCAATTCGGCAAGATATGGATTCAGCCAGCTTTTCGTTTTCGGGTCGCCCTGAAGGACCGCTACTTACAATTACCTGTGATGGAGTCGGTGGTTCATACCGTGTCGGTTGTTCTTGGGCACGTCGCAGCTTCGATATCCCTCTCGACAGCACTGACCCACTCGTAAACCAAGTATCGGTCATTTTGCGAACAGGCGGTGACGACTTGCGGCGTGCGTCAGAAGTCGATCTCATTCTTGGAAGTAGTGATTCGGATTTACCCCGTCGTCGAATCCCCACACCAGATGCATTAGGCGGTAATACAACCTACTCCGCTCCAGCGATCGCCATTAGTCCACCCAGGCGTCTTTCACAAATCCAGCGAGTTGGTCTTCAATATTACTCAGGTCAAGACTTGCCTTCTGATACAACTGACAATTGGAATGTTGACGAGCTAAGTATTCGATGGTCTAGCTCAACAGGTGCATCAGGTTTACTCTTTAGCAGTGCTGGTGTTCCCTTACACCGTTTCTCTGGTGAACAGCCGATCAGAGTTTGGGCGATAACCCCAGGCGTGGGACGTGACACCAGCATCCGATTCAGGAGCTTTGGTGGACAGTTTGTTCGGCTAGCGGGAACGAGTGGTATTACTGCTACAGGTACTGGCTCTGAAGCACAAAGTCGCTTTACTTTTAGACCTGTTGGTGAAGGAAAGATCGCATTACAGGCATCTAATGGTAGATTTCTCGCGGTTGCTGGTTCGCCAGATGCCACGATTCAAGCTACTGATGCGGCAATTGGCAGAAACAGTATTTTTGAATTCATTCTGACGGGTGCATTAACCTTTACCCTCCGTGCTTTTGATGGGCGTTATGTTATGGCACGAGATGGTGGTGGTGGTAGATTAGAAGCGGTGGCACTGCTACCGCGGGAATGGGAAACATTTAGACTTGTTTTGTAGGAGGCGATCACTGTAGGGTGCGTTCCTTAATGGAAGATCTTGTAGCAATCTTGTAAGCTGCGTTCCCTAATGTGTCTCCTACTGCTCCACTAATAGATTTTTGGGGAACGCACCATGCACATTGATTGCAGCTGTATTCCTTGATGGGAGAGGTAGATTTAGGAAGATGCTATGATCCAAATTAGATAGCAACACCAGATGTTTAATATGTCCGGCGTTGCTGAATTAAGCTATGAATGACAACCTTGCACCCATCCAAAAGTTAGTTTGGGTCTAGGTTTTAAAAATCCCACAAAAGAAGATTCATATCTCAAATCAGCAACGCCGCTGAATATTTAAGTAGTTACAGATTTGATCCTAATGATGAAGTATGCTGTTGTCTGCGCTCGTCTGCTGAGTCCTGAATTTTGGCTCCCGAAAACGAAAACTTTATACTTCATCATTTAAGATAAATCCCCTACTTAGGCGGTGCGTTTTTTCATACTACTTAGTTCTCGAATGCCTAACCAACCGATCAAACTGTAGCAAATCGATAGCAACATACTTTGAATACCAATTCTTAACCACTGTTTCAAAGCCTCCAAGTTAGCTTGGCTTTCTGCCTGTTTTCGCCGCTCTTGCAGCTGAGTTTGTAGCTGATTTTTTATCTCATCTAATTTCTGTTTAAATTCCTTCGGGCTTTTGGATAAATCCCGTAAATTAGTTAATTGTTCCCTTTGTTGACGAAGGGTTTGTAACTGTTCCGTGTTGATCGGTTGTCCTTGGAAACGACCAGTTTCAATCACTTGAGTTCTCTGAGAGATCTGCTGGTCTAATAGTTGGGGATTTTGCGATAGAGTATTTATCTGGGCTAAGAAAGCTTGAATTTGTCCCTCCCCCTGGTCAACACCCTGTTCAATTTGAGTCAAAGCGTTGTTTTTAATCTGGTTGATATTATTGATGTGAACGGGAATCATCAACAGAAAAACTAACCCTAACAGTGTGGAAAAAACAAAGAGCGGCCAACGCAATTCAAAGCGGGACTTCCTTGTAATGACATCTCTATTGTTAGCGTCAATCCAGTAAGCGATTAAAACGAGAACGATACCGAGGAGAGGAACAATTCCTCGATCAACAAAGGTGGTGACGAACCCTACCTGCCATTGGGATTGACTGAATTGATAGGGCAGCGGCAGGATAAACCCATCCAAAAGGAAGGAAAGAATGAAAACCAATCCCGTTAATTTCAGGGACAAAGAAGTAAAGCTGTTCATCGCTGTTTCTGTAATGGTATGTCAATGAATAGATTCATTAGTCTGTTTAAAAGTTCTCCCTGGGGATTCCCAGACGGATTTTGCCGAGAGGCACTCTGACAAATTGCAATTTCCAATTAACTCTCGCTCAACCTCCCGCTAAACCCTACTTTAAATCGTTCTGCTTGTCAACCCCTTTCGAGAATCGACTCTAGAAATATTACCTCAATATGGTATCGGTAAACCTATCCCCGTCAAAGAATAATATTTTCCCTGGCTCTCAGACAACTGGAGTTGAGACTAAATGTTTACCTAATCGGCGATCGCCGAAGCCCAAGAGCGATCGCTATCTCAACGGTTGAAGTCTGTTCTTTACATATATTAATAAAGCGAGAATAACAAAAAGGGAGAAAATAAAAAATAAAAGGTTGGGTTAAGGAACGCAAAGCAACTACGAGGAATAATAACCTCATTGTCGAGTTACTGCAATCATTCTCTCTGACAAAGTGTGATCGCTGATTTTATTAGAGAGAAAAAAGTTAAGGCTTAATTTTACCACCTCAACCCAAGCAACAAATAGGCGATCAAACCATATCCTCAATAGGACTATTTCAGTAACTCAATTTCTCCTGGTCGCCAAGTCTTGTCAAACCAAGGCTCAAGCGGGCCATAAAGCTGAAGAATCGTATTCCAACCCGTTTCAGGAATTGTCTGCTTGGGGTTATGTTTCCGCTAAGTTGGCGACTCAATTGCTAGAAGATTTTGGCATTCATTTTTTTGCCAAACCTCGTCGTAATATGAAGAATCAACTGATGCGTTTACAGGATAAGCTTCTGTCTCGAAAACGCTGTATTATTGAGACGATTATTGACCAATTGAAGAATATTTCTCAAATCGAACATCCTCGTCACCGAAGCCCGGTCAATTTTTGTGTCAACGTCTTGTGTGGCTTAATTGCTTACTGTCACCAACCCAAGAAGCCCTCCCTCCAAATGGACTGGGTTTTACCTCAATCTGCTTAACCCGAACTCAGGTTATCATTTAATATTGTTTGCTCGCCAGTTTTTTGATTATCGTCCATCAAATAAGTGGGCTTTTCCCAGTCATAGCTATTATCATCTTTGGCAACCGCTATGCGTTCATCTTTCTTAAGGGTAATCAAAAGATAGGGAATCTCTATATCTAGTCGAGATTTTTGTTCGTCTTGGGTGGTAGAGACTAAGTAATTAGTATTAAACGAATTGTAGATGGAATTATCCTCAGCAATTCTTTCTAATCTTCTACTGATAATCTCCGCACGTTTCCGATCGAGAAGCGGTCAGAATGATTGCTTCTCTTGGGGGGTTTTTAGGTAGAAAAGGTGACCCTTCGGCTTCTCTCAGGGTCAACGGTGAACCTGGTGTTAAAACTATTTGGTTGGGACTGCGAAGATTACATGATATCAGCCAGACTTGGAAACTATCTCATCAAATTAGTTCCCCCATAGAACCCCCTTGAGCCATCTTGCACACTTTTCTCTTTTTGTCAAATTTTATGTTAAGAAAGATGTGACTAATGGATAGCTTGATAAGGGGGGAAATATGATAATTTTTAACGCCTCCCTACTTAAAATAATCGACTAACCCAAATAAATTCCGATTAATTGGATAAAATAAGGCAATTTGCCCATTCAGGGGCGAGAGGACAGAAAAATTGTCAGACAATCCGGAAAAAGTGGCAGCGGAAAAATTTTTCCGAACCGGAGTAGCCAAAAAATCCCCGTCCGGGTAAAATTGATTATCGATCGATTGTGTGAGGAGTCCGACCCCCATGACCAATAAACACACAGCAAGGCTGCTGGGCAGTTACCTGCAGCGCCTGCCTGCTCATAGCTGGCTCATCCTAGTTTTTTGGGCTTTGATTATCGCTCCAGTCCAAGCTGCTGTCGAATTACGCATTGCCATCAGTAAAGGTGTTAGCGCCGTCTCCGTGGGTAGTTCCACCGATGCTGTGGTGAAAGATGGGGCCGGGAGAGTCCTAGGAGAATTGACCGCCATGAATGCCCTCAATGCTAATCCCAGAGGAAAAGCGGTGAGTTTGGCCGATTGGCAGGCCAGTCAATTGATCATCGAACCGGAGAATGATGGTTACGTCTGGATTAATGATCGCTGGTATCGAGGACGCACAAGGATCATTCGGCAAGGTTCTGGGGTGACAGCCCTAAATTTAGTCGATTTAGAGGAATATCTCTATAGTGTCGTCGGTGCGGAGGCGATCCCCTCCTGGCCGCAAGAGGCCTTAAAAGCCCAATCCGTGGCGGCGCGTACCTATGCCCTCTACAAAATGAATACTTCCGGCAATCGCATCTACGATCTCGATACTACCACCCGCACCCAAGTTTATAAGGGTCTAGAAAGCGAGTTTACTACCACCCACGAGGCAGTTAATGCCACCGCCAGACAAATTATGAGTTTCAACGGCAAACCGATTCTAGCGGTGTTTCACTCCTCCTCCGGGGGTCATACGGAAAATGTCGAAGATGTTTGGAATTCCCCCTTACCCTACCTGCGCGGTGTCGTCGATTACGACCAAGTCGCCCCGGTATTTCAATGGTCAAAAAACTTTAGTGCCAGGGAATTAGGCCGTTTAATCGGTGGTGTCGGTCGTGTGCGATCGCTATCTCCCGAAAGAACCACTCCCCACGGACGGGTGATTAGAATGCGTATAGTGGGCGATCAAGGCTCTAAATTAATCTCTGATACCCAATTACGGCGATTCCTCGAGCTGCGTAGTACCCTATTCACGATTTCAGCTAATAACGGTACTTTTGCCATTAATGGTCGCGGTTTCGGTCATGGGATCGGTTTAAGTCAATGGGGCGCTTTTTCCCTCGCTGACCAAGGGGTGACTTATGACCGCATTCTCAGCCATTATTATCAAAATGCTCGTTTAACTGAAATGCCCAATTAAAAAGGCTGTCAGTCATTTCCAGTAAACTGATCACTGATAACTGATAACTGATTGTGAGATAATGTCTAATCTCACTTGTAATTTTTGACTTGCATGACCATCGTTACCGAAGCCTTAACCGAGTTGGAACCAGTCATAAAAACTACCTTTACCGTCGAGGAAATTCGCCAACTACTGCCCCATCGTTATCCCTTTGCCCTAGTCGATCGCATTATTGACTATGTACCAGGTAAAAAAGCCGTTGGCCTCAAAAATGTCACGATCAACGAGCCTTTTTTCCCCGGTCATATTCCCAGTCGTCCCTTGATGCCGGGGGTGTTAATTGTTGAATCCATGGCCCAAGTGGGGGGAGTGATTTTGACCCAATTACCCGGGATGAAAGGGAAATTTTTTGCCTTCGCTGGCATTGATAAAACCCGTTTTCGTCGTCCTGTGGTGCCGGGGGATCAATTAATTATGACGGTGGAATTATTATCCTTCAAGATGAATAAAATTGCTAAAATGCAAGGGGAAGCAAGAGTCGATGGGCAATTGGCCGCCCAGGGCGAAATGATGTTTTCCGTCTTTGATTGACCTATGAATTTTGATCGAGATCGTCTCCGACAAGAACTAAATTTATTTGCTATTCTAGGGGCTTTTATTACCAATATTTTCGCTAATATTTTTCCTCTCAAGGGCGAAAATATCGGGGCTATCTCGAATACAGTTTTTCAAGATGTCTTAATTGTTCCCGCTAATTATGCTTTTGCGATCTGGGGATTAATTTATCTGGGTTTAATTAGTCTGGGAATTTACCAAGCTTTGGCTTTCAATAAAACTGAACCGCGTTTGCGTCGGTTAGGCTACGAATTAGCCATTGCTAGTGCTTGTCAGATTCTCTGGGTAATTCTCTTTCAATCCCGTTTTTTTACCCTGTCTTTACTAGCAATGCTAGGCATTTTAATTCCTCTCATCCGGCTTTATCTTCGCTTAGAAATTAATCGCTTGATTGTCAATCGTAAACAGGGTTTATTAGTTAATGCTCCTATTAGTATTTATTTCGCTTGGATTACCGTAGCCACGATTGTCAACGTCGCTTCGGTGCTAGATTGGAGCGACTGGCAGCGATGGGGTCTAACTGACCAGATCTGGACGGTAATAATCCTGCTTATCGGGGCGATAATCGCGATTTTAGTCGGTTTAAAAAGAAAAGATCGGGCTTTTATCGGGGTGTTTATCTGGGCTTTTTTGGCGATCGCCATTAAACAGATTTCTCTGCCTCTAATTGCGATAACAGCGATTATATTAGCGATTATCCTAACTTTTCTGGTTTTTCGTGGCAATTTTCGCCCTCTGAGTCGTTAAGATGCCGGATTACAGCGAATTTCGACGATAAAGCCATCGGGATCATAGAAGTAAACCCCCCTGCCAGTCGGCCGGGTTACGGGTCCACTAGCAATAGTAATTCCCTGACTTTGTAGCACTTCTAGGGCAAAATCGAAGCATTCCGGGGCAATATCGAAGGCTAAATGATTGGCACGGGTAAAAGCGATTTCGGGATTGTCGTCGGGAGGGTTTAAATCTGGTTCCCAAAATAAGTCAATTACTGTACCATCGGGGGTGATAAAATTGGACACTTTTCCCTGGGCAACTAATTCTTTTAAGGTACTGGGAATTTTTTCGCCCACTAATTCCTCTAATCCTAATATTTCCCCATAAAAATGACGAGAGGCATCCATATCTTTGACGTTGAAAGCGATATGATGGACTTTTCGCAGTTGACCGATTTTGAGTTTTTTTGTGGTTAGGGAAGGGCTAATAGTCATTTTAGTTATCATTTATCAGTAAAGGGTTGGGGGATTTTTCAGTGAACAGTAATCAGTAATCAGTAATCAGTGAAAAGACAGCATCTCACCTTTGTAACCCCTAAATTAGGTTTTTATGTCAAGCTATTTTGAAAGCCTTGCTAGAAACCAGTTTTAGGGACAAGTATAATTACTCACCTGCATAAATGAGATGCTCCCCAGTGAAAAGTGAAACAGTGAAAAGACAGCACTATTAATGTCATTTAATACTCCTCATTTAATACCGTTAACTGATAACTGATAACTGATAACTGATTGGCGACTTAAGAGTTAATTTTTTGCAATAATTGTCGAATGGATTCTGCATCTTGAGCGTTGGGTAGGAGAGCGAGATAGAAGCCTAAATCCTGTTGCGCTTGGCTGAGTTGTCCAATTTGATAGTAAACTAAACCTCGATCGCGCAGCTCTAGGGGATGATTAGGAATGAGCAAAAGTAGCAGATCTATTGTCCGAATTGTCTGAGACCATTGTTGACGATTCAGGTAAATATATTTTAAATTAGTCAACAAACGTAATAAAATTTGCTGATTGGTAGCAATATTGAGAAAATGTTCTTCTAATTTAACTGGCTGTTGATAAACCTGACTTAATCTTTCTTGACAGTCCTGTTTAAATAAGATTTCACCACCGTGAAAGGGATCGACAAAAATTTCCACTTCCTCGAAATCGGGACGGATAATAAAATGCCCGGGCATACCAATTCCTACCATGGGAAAATCGATCTTTTTGGCAATCTCTAAATAGATGATCGAGAGAGTAAGCGGAATACCAGTGCGGCGATCGATTACGTCATTTAAGTAGCTATTGCGGGGGTCATAGTATTCTTGGGTATTACCGATAAATTGTAAATCTTCAAACAAATATTGATTGATAACCTGGACTATTTTTAAGGGATATAATCTATCGGGTAGGCGTTTTTTTACCTCGTCAGCCATTAAATTTATTCTATTTAAATAGTGATCAATCTTGAGGCGGGGATATTCAAAATTGGCTATTTGTAGGGCTGCCTGAGCTAGATTTATCTCGGAGTCAGGATGTTGAATTGTTTCGATGAAAGCTTGGTATAAGAGTTCAAGGGTCATTAGAAAAGGGTATTAATCAGATTATCAACTATTTTAACCGATCCTTCTGGTTTTATCGCTTCTCTTTTCTGAATCAGCATTAAAGATTCAGCGATTTAGATGAGCTTTCTCCGGAGGAGTAACGAGAAATCTTGTCAAGGTCTAGATTAACCACTGCTTTTTCTAAAGGGATCGTGCGACAATTTTTAGATTGATCCTGCACTTGATAAACTAATTGATTTGTCCAATCTAAAGCAGTTAACCAACCACTTTGGGGATGATAAACCCCAGTTTCAATGTCTAGCCAACCGCTGCCGCGAGCTAGTTGCCCCGGTTTGACATCGGGAAAGGTAAAGGTTAAAGTATGACCTGTGATAATTAGTTTATCCTTGAAATAGGGTTGGGTCATGGTATGAAATTCGTTTCTAATCCAACAAAACTGCTCGTTTGTTTGCTGTTCAAGGGGATATTCTGGGTGTACTCCCGCGTGAACTAACCAAATATCTCCTAGGTCTAAATAAGCGGGTAGGGATTGAAACCAATTGATATGATCGGTGGGTATATTGTTATTATAACTTAGTAGTGTTGCCGCCCCGCCACTCTCAATCCAGCCGTTTAACCATTTTTCGGAAACTTCTTTTCCCGTCAGAGCTTTTAAGAGCATATATTCATGATTTCCTAAGAGACATTGGTAGTTATTTTTGATCACGAAATCCACCACTTCCAAGCTCTGCTCTCCTCGATCGATTAAATCTCCCAGAAAATAGACCTCATCCTCACTATCGGGATCAACTCGGTTTAATAGTCGCAAAAGTGCCTGAAAATTACCATGCACATCTCCGATAATAATACGACGCGGTTCTTGAGTTTGTTTCCCTATTTTTCTAAAAAACATACACCCCTCTCTAATCGCTGACAAGACTAAAATTGCTACTCTTTTATTGCTAAAAAGGTAGTTTTTATAAGGTCTTAATTTTATTATAGGACAAAGCTTTCCCTCTGACAGTCACTTCCTCGCAAGAACTCCGGCAGAAAGGCAGTAATTGTTTTGTAAAGTATTTTTGCAATCTCTGGACAGAGAGCGGGCGGGTTATGGTATTATTTTTTTACGATCAGTTTTTATACAATTGGATGTAACCATCCATGCTTGTACGCACAGATTTCCATTATATAAAAAACCATCTCACAAAAATGCTCCCTTGTCAAGCATCATCAAAAAAAAAGTTTTTTTTGAGATTATAATAAAAAAAAATTAGTTTTCTGCTTCTATGATAACCCTAATTAACGCTAGAATTCCCGCCCATCAGGATCAACAACAAATAGAGATAAATGCTGCGGGAAGGATCGAGAGAATCACGGAGATGGGGGGAAAGACAAGAGGGGAAAAGATTATCGATATGGAAGGGGATTGGCTATCGTTAGGAGGAGTAGATTTACAGATCAACGGAGGATTAGGATTAGCATTTCCCGACTTAGAAATAACAGATCTAGAAAAGTTAGATAAGATTAGCGATTATCTTGGGAATCAAGGAATTGATGGTTATCTTCCCACCCTAGTCACCACGTCTGTGGAGAAATTTCAAAAATCCCTCTCAGTAATTGCCAAATATATCGAAAAACAGCAACAGGAAAATCGATCGAGCGCCCAGGTTTTAGGAGTACATTTAGAGGGACCATTTTTAAACTATGAAAAAAGGGGAGCGCATCCGGGACAATATCTTTTAAACCCAAGTATAGAAACAGTAGATAAAATCTTTGGGGACTACTTATCGATTGTAAAAATTATCACCCTAGCCCCCGAATTAGATAGTAGCGGTACGGTAATTAAATGCCTAAGCGATCGAGGAATTACCGTCAGTTTAGGACATTCGCAAGCAAGTCAAGAAATAGCCAAAAAAGCCTTTTTCCAGGGGGCAAAAATGGTTACTCATGCCTTCAATGCCATGCCTCCTTTACATCATCGTCAACCGGGTTTATTAGGGGAAGCAATTATCAATTGCGATGTGTATTGTGGGTTAATTGCCGATGGTCAACACATCCATCCAACCATGATAGAATTATTACTAAAAGCCAGTAATTATCATCAAGGAATTTTCTTAGTTAGTGATGCTTTAGCGCCGATTGGTTTAGGGGATGGTGTCTATCCTTGGGACGAGAGAGAAATTGAAGTCAAACAGGGAACAGCAAGACTTTTTGACGGTACTTTAGCGGGAACAACCTTACCCTTATTACAAGGAGTAGCCAATTTAGTTAACTGGGGAATATGTGATTTAGAAACGGCAATTCTTCTAGCGACAGAATCCCCCAGAAAAGCGATCGGATTAGCGGGTTTATCGGTGGGACAACCTGCAAACTTTTTGCGCTGGCAATCGGCATCAAATTGGGAAAGATTGGATTTCCGCCAGCATTTTGGCCTCTAACTGTTGAATGAGGGTATCGAGATCGACTTCGAGGCGATCAAAACATTCAGGAGGGGAAAGATCGGGTTGAAAATAAATCAATTTTACCTGACCATCACCGATAGCAACCATAGCTACTTCTTCCCTGGGATTATAGTGATAAATAATCCCGAGCATCTCTTGAATTTTACAATTAACCTTGCGATTTAATTTCTCTAGAGCCTCCCTAGAACAACAGACAAAATGGGGCTGAGGTTTAAGATCGATGCCCAAGGTTTCTTGAGCATCTTCTCCCCATTCCGAGAGTAAACCCCACATTAAACTGGCTAATTCCCGTTGATTTTCTTGCACAAATTGATCTAATTGATAGCGCCATTGATTAGCGGGATCATCGGGGATTGGTTGTTCAAATCTCATCATTAGCCTCTTTTCAGTTATCAGTTATCAGTTATCAGTTATCAGTTATCAGTCCTTAACAAGGAGGGTGCCGATCCCCCCTGCCCCCCTTGATAAGGGGGGTGCCGATAGGCGGGGGGATCCCCCTTAATAAGGGGGGAAAGCTGAGAATTTTTAACACCTACCTACTTATAGACAACTTTTCCTCTAGATAGGGATTGAATAGGGATAGAACTATTCACCTTTTCAGTTAACGACGGTACTCATCACCGCAATCACCGATTAACTGCAATAAATCCCGGGATTTTTCCAAGACATGATCAATTTTTTGATAGTCTTGGGGAGATAATTGAAAATCGAAAATACGGGCATTTTCTGCGATATGTTCAGCAACACCCAAACGCACCCCGATAATTGCTCCAGCTACGGCTTTTTGTTCAAGAACGTAACGCACTGCCACATTAGGAATGGTGACATGATAGGAATCAGCGATCGCTTTAAGAACGGTTAATAATTCTTGGAATAATTGCCAGTTTCCCCAAGCATTGATCATGTTTTTATATTTCCGTAAACTAGCGGTATTGAGACTCATGGCATTAGGTTCGGGATGACCGAGATATTTTGCCCCTAATAAGCCTCCTGCTAGAGTACCATAGGCGAGTAGATAGATGTTATGTTCTTGGCAAAATTGTGCCATTTTGACGAGGGGACGGCGATCAATTAGAGAAAACTGGACTTGATTGGAGACTATTTTAATCCCGGCGCTGAGAATAATTTTTAAATGTTCCGTGTCGAAATTAGTCAAGGCCAGGTGTTTAATTTTGCCTTCCTGTTGTAATTCTCCTAAAAAATATAAGGCATCTAGATAATTTTTATCGCGATAATCCCACCAGTGAAACTGCAATAAATCGAGACTATCCACATCCATGCGACGCAGGGAAATAGCGATATTTTTTGCGACTATTTCCTTAGTCATTTTACCCGGACGGGGAACCCATTTAGTGAAAGCTTGCAGATTATTTAAAGCATCAATGCCCCTTTGAGCGACTAATTGACGACGAAATTCACCGATAAAATCTTCAGCCGGACCGTAATGATCGGCCAGATCCCAAGTGGTGAAACCGGCATCTAGATAGGAGAACATACTAGAGATCGCTTTTTGGGGTGCGATCGAACCATGGGCGCCTGAAACCTGCCACATTCCGTTCAAAATACGACAAATTTCCAGATCGGGGGTAAACTGTAAGCGACGAGATTCGGACATGGGGACTTTTCAGTAAACAATAAACAGTAATCAGTGAAAAGACAGCAGAAAACTGTCATTGAATACTGCTCACTTAATATTCTATTCTCCTACTGACCACTAATCACCGATTACTGATTCAAGACAGATCGATCGTCCCTGTCTGGAAAAACGCAGTCAAGGGGAAGACTTTCGGAAAAATCTCCCCCTGTTTAGGTTTTTGCTGCCCAATTTTTGCCTGGTTAATATTCCACTTCCAATCGCGCTGCGGTGACAGCATCAAAAGCGAAAGCGAGAACTATAGGCATGGGACAAGCGAGGGTGATACAGAGAATTAAAGCTGTCAAAGTCAATCCGATCGCCATTCCTAGCCAAAGTTTTTCGGCAGGGGATAGACCTTTTTGGCGCTTAATGTTTTGTAACACTTTGGTGGGAATTGGTTCTGGCATCACGGCATTGGGAGGGAATGCCCAATAATTACTGTAGCGTTCGAGAAATAGCTCTGTCCAGCCGTTTTCTTGACACCATTCTTGAATCCATGGTTCGTGAAAGTGTTTCATTGCTTCCCTGTTGACTTTTTCCGGTGATTACTATAAACATCTCCTGATGTGAATTTCATCCTAGCAAAGCTATCTTAAGGGTCGATCGGATTCAATAAAACTTAATATATGAGTAGTCGGTGGGTAAAATGTATTCTAAGATACAGTGCCAGCGAACGACCAGAACGAACCACAAAGACACAAAGGACACAAAGATCGATCGCTCCCATATAAGTTAAACCGATCACACAAAAGGAAATAATTGTTAAAAAATTTCGGTTCTCGATTCGGTACAGATTGCCTGTAATTTTTGGTCCCAAGTATCGAGGGGAAGGGTATCGAGATAGGCAAAGTCAAAGACAATCCCGATCGAGGGGATAGCTTGCCATTCGGGGGAATGTAAGAGACGATCAAAATAACCTCCCCCGTAACCTAAGCGATAACCTTGGCGATCGCAAGCAACGGCAGGAATTAATAGTAAGTCCACTTCGGCCGGTAAAATGAGAGGAGCGATCGCTGTTGGTTCATAGATGCCATAACGATTTAATTCTAGGGGATCATCGGCAGTCCAACAGTGCCAAGTCAGGCTATCTCCGTCACAACGAGGAAAACCCCAGCGATGGTGTTGGGAAAATAAGGAACTTAAATCCGGCTCTTGACGATAACTGAAGTAAGCGAGAATGGTTTTAGCGTGTTGAAAGAGGGGTAAAGATTGTAAATTTTTGCAAAGTTGCTGACTATTTTCTTGCCAAATATGCTTAGGAAGCGATCGTCTTTGGGCAATTAGTTGTTTGCGTAATTGGGCTTTTTTGGTAGCAGAATCCATAAAATAAAGATAAATATTTCTGTAGTCACAAGATGCTAAATCTATTTAACTCGCTTTTTGGGCGTTATAACGAGAATATCAAGGCCAATGTGGAAATTTACACTTGGGCAACTTGTCCCTACTGTATTCGGGCCAAATGCTTGCTGGGTTGGAAAGGAGTAAAATACACCGAATACAAGATTGATGGGGATGAAAGCGCACGTCAAGCCATGGCCGAACGTGCCAACGGTAAACGCAGTGTACCACAGATTTTTATTAATAATGAACATATCGGTGGTTGTGATGATTTGTATGCTTTGGATGGTCAGAAAAAATTAGATAATTTACTGGCTAAATGTGGGACTATCTAAAGTCTATTGATGAAAAAGCCTATGAGAAACATCGGCAATGGATGCAGTTAGCTTTAAATTTAGCGGCAACTGCGGGGGATCGGGGTGATGTACCTGTGGGAGCGGTTATCGTGGATAAACAGGGACATTTAATCGCTCAAGGGGCTAATTGCAAGGAAAAACACCATGATCCCACCGCTCACGCCGAAATTATGGCGATTCGTGCCGCTAGTCAGGTTTTAGGCAATTGGCACTTAAATGATTGTACCCTCTACGTCACCCTCGAACCCTGTCCCATGTGTGCCGGGGCAATCATTCAGGCTAGATTAGGATTATTAGTGTACGGTGCTGACGATCCCAAAACAGGAGTTATCCGCACTGTGGCTAATTTTATAGATAGTCCTTTTTCTAACCATCGTTTACCAGTAATTGCGGGAATTTTAGCCAAGGAATCGGGGGAATTATTACAAACATGGTTTGAGAAAAAAAGAAATGTTTAAAGAAGTCAGGGAGATAGGAGTCAATAAGCTGTAATGCCTCTTAGCTTAAAACCCCACACCCGACACCGCACACCCTGCCTCTAGAAAAAACTTTTTCAGCAAACCCTAATTAAAGAAATAGTTAAATCCTGATAAAAATCCTCCTGTTTTAACTCCACTTTTGATTGAGAAGCCAGTAAAAGTAAAGCCCAAAAAATCGCCACCTTTTCCTGTGTTGCCGAGTGACTAGAGGGTTTTTCCGCTTGCCATAAATCTAATAAATACTCAAACTCTATCTCATTTTTCTCTAATTGAAAAAACTTTCTCTGCAAAAAAAAGTCCAGTTCCGCTGCCAATTCCGTCAGGTTTTCTTGGTGGGCCAATTCCGTGATAATTTGTACCGCTTCCCGTCGGGATTGGGGCCGGGGTTTCGGGACAACTACAGCCAGTTTCGGTAAAGCTTCAATCTCTAGGGCAATCTGTTGTAATTGAGTGATTAACTCCTGCAAAGTTACCCGTCTTTTTCGCGGTGGTGGGGCGGCAGTACGACGGCGAATATGATTTTCTAGATAACGGGGTAAAGTTCTTAATTCTCTTTCTAAGTCGCTAATTTCCTCATCAATCAGACTTTCTTCTTGCTGGTCTAAAGACAATCTTTCTAGGGTATCAGCCTTAAATAAAACTAACATGGAAGCCCATAAAAAAGCCTGTCCCGATTGGGGTAAATTAGCCTGGGCCATGGCTAAATCTAGATCATTTAATAACCCCAATTCTGCCAAAAAGCGATCGATCACATCGATAACCTGCACATCCCAGGGGTCAATTTCTCCCTGTTCCGCCATTTCTAAAAGAGATTCGATCGCATCACTGGCCGAGGTGATAGTCATGATTGTAGAATCTTGTAGGATCTCAAAGGATAGAATTTAGCAAGCAAAACCATGGACATATCGATCGCTGACCTGCGCTTGGACTACAATCTCGAAGAATTGCTAGAGTCAGAAACATCTGCCGATCCTTTCATTGTATTTAAACAATGGCTAGAACGGGCGGTATCTTCGGGAAGATTGGAACCCAACGCTATGACTTTAGCCACTATTTCCCCGGAGGGTAAACCCCGGGCCCGCATGGTACTGTTAAAAGACTTCGATCCTCGCGGTTTTGTTCTCTTTACCAACTACCACAGCGCCAAGGGACAGGAATTAATCGCTAATCCCAATGCAGCCCTAGTGTTTTGGTGGGGAGAATTGCAACGGCAAATTAGGATTGAGGGAACTGTAGAAAAAATCAGCGAGGAGGAATCGGATAATTACTTTTTTGTCCGTCCCTGGGAATCTCGTTTAGGGGCCTGGGCCTCCAATCAAAGTGAAGTGATTTCGGGGCGAGATATCCTCGAAAAACGCCTGACAGAACTAAAAGAAGAATATGCGGGTCGTGAAGTTCCCCGTCCTGCTCATTGGGGCGGATTTCGCCTAATTCCTAGTTTAATCGAGTTCTGGCAAGGTCGCCCCAGTCGTCTCCACGATCGTCTCTGTTATTATCGTCAAGAAGATGGCAGTTGGCAAAGGCAACGTTTAGCTCCTTAGTTTGATCTTGACACCTTGTATTAGCAAAATAGCTCGATGCTAATTCAATTTGTCATTTTAGTCTTGAGATAATATTAGGTCGATGTCTTTTCCCAACCTGCGCTTCCCTTAGCGATCGGGTTGGGCTATTATGTCATTTGAGAAAGGCAATCTCTCTGCCCTAAAGTCTCAGAAAAACGATAGAATTGAAAGGGAGAGCATCTCATTTATGCAAGTGAGTAATTATACTTATTCCTAAAACTGGTTTCTAGCAAGGCTTTTAAAATAGCTTGACATAAAAACCTGATTTAGGGGTTACAAAGGTGAGATGCTCCCTTGCGGGTTGAACTGAGTAAATCTATTTTAGCCTCTGAGGGTGAGCAGATTCGCTTTGAAGTGGGTGAAATTGAATTAGAGGTTCAATTTGTGGTTGAGCAGTCGAAAGAAGGCAAAGGTGGGCTAAAATTTTGGGTAGTAGAAATGGGTGGGGGTGTCACCAATAAGGATACGATAACCCATAGAATTAAAATTCCCCTTAAACCCATTGGGAAAGATGGAGGAGCTATCAAGACAGCAAGTGATTATAAACCCGATTAGAATTTTATACCCCTAGGGACGTAATGCTTGCCCCCAAAGCAGTTAATTTGTAGGATGGGTTAGCGAAGCGTAACCCATCACCATCCCAGAATAATACGTTACATCAATCCGATAAGTTATGCCCCAATTCCAACCCGATCGCGCTTTAGAAATTGTTGCCCCTAAGTATGGCACTGCCTATCGAATTGGGGGACGTTTACTCTTGACTTGTCGGCATCTATTTGATAATAGTAACGACTGTAAAGTACGATTTAGATCAACATCAAACTATTCTGATAAGCAGGATATAGACGCTAAGGTAATTTGGAAAGCACCGGATAATATAGATATAGCTTTAGTTGAATTACCAGAAACTATCGAAACTTGTAATCCTGTAGGTTTTGGGTTGTTACCTGATGCGAGTAGCACCCAAAAAGTTAAATTTGACTTTTTGGGCTTTCCTCTATTTTTACGGTATGTTGAAGATGAGATAAAATACGCCACAGGGTTACATATTCAGGGAACTATCGATGTGGCTAATCGTGTTCCTCATAACCGTTTGTTATTAAATATTAAAGATAGTCAAGACATACAACCCACCGATGAACAATTAGAAAGATTAGCAGAAGATCAGTCACCTTGGCAAGGAACATCGGGATCAGCAATTGTTTGTTATGGGTTAGTGATTGGGGTACAATCTAAACAGCCAATTAGAGATCGTCCGGCATCTTTAGAAGCTGAATCTTTGGCAAGGGTTTATGACAATCCAGAATGGTGTGAGATATTAGAAAACCATGATATTGATCCTGAACCTAAACCCGTTATATCCGCTTCTTTAAAATCTTCTTCCTATCGCAATCAAGCTCCTCCTAAACCGAGTTATTTTGTCGAACGTCCAGAGGTTAGTATTGAGTTAAAAAAACTTTTATTGTCAGAAACAACGGAAAAAACTGGAACTTTAGTTATTAGTGCGATTTATGGCTTAGGAGGTATTGGTAAATCCACTTTAGCGGCAGCATTAGCACAAGAAAAAGAAGTTCAAGCTTATTTTCCTGATGGCATTTTCTGGGCAACATTAGGACAACAACCAGATATTTTATCCTTTCTTCATGGCTGGATTCAAGCTTTAGGAGATTATAATTTTAAGCCGACTGGTATTGATGCGGCATCCTTACACTTGAGGACTTTATTAGCCGATAAAAAGGCTTTATTAGTGGTAGATGATCTCTGGAATGTAGAAGATATTGAACCTTTTAGAGTAGCAGTAAATCAATGTAAATTATTAGTAACCACTAGGGAAGTTCCCGTTAAAGGGGCAATTCGTTATGATTTGGATGTGATGACCGAATCTCAATCTTTAGCGTTATTAACGGGTTATTTAAAGCAGGAATTAAATTTACCAGATCAGAAACAAGCCAAAATATTAGCCAAAATTGTCGGTTATTTACCGTTGGCATTAGAGTTGACGGCGGCACAAATTGAAGATGGGATTCTTTGGGCTGAATTAATCGAAGATTTACGGGCAGAAATCGCTAATTTAGAAATTTTAGATCGCTTGGAAGCTGGAGATACTGCCAATGAAGAAAAACGAAAACATTATAGTTTAATTGCTTGCTTTAATCTCAGTTTAAAGCGATTAAATGGGCAAAGATTGAGACAATTTAGCTGGTTAGGGGTGTTACCCGATGATGTTACCATTACCGAAAAAATGGCGGCGACTTTATGGGATTGTCAGGTTAGAGAAGCGAGACAAACTTTAAGATATTTACGCGGTAAGGCTTTATTATTAACGGGGGTTTCCAGTGAACTATTAACGAGTTATCGGGTCCATGATTTGTTACATGATTTAGCCCGAAATCTGATCCTAGCGTCTCCTCATCCTGAAACGGATTATCAATTACCGGGGTTAGGGTTATCAATGGCTGAGGCACATCAGCAGCTTTTACAACGGTATCAAAGACAAATTAAGATATCCCCCCTAACCCCCCTTGAAAAGGGGGGAAAAGAGGTGGAAGTCCCCCTTGAAAAGGAGAGATCCCCCCTAACCCCCCTTGAAAAGGAGAGATCCCCCCTAACCCCCCTTGAAAAGGGGGGAAAAGAGGTGGAAGTCCCCCTTAGTAAGGGGGATTTAGGGGGATCAAATTGGCATACTTTAGCAGATGATGGCTACATTTATAATCAATTGCTCTGGCATTTGGAAAAAGCGGGACAGATAGCCCAGATTCATCTATTACTGAGGGAAGAAACGGCAGAAGGTCATAATGGTTGGTATAGTCAATGTGAAAGGGAAGGGAAAACGGCAATTTTTATTAAGGATGTTTCACGGGCGTGGCAACTGGCGGAGGAGCATTTTATTGAGAATCCTACTAAGTCTATTGGGTTACAGGTTCGTTATGCTTTAATCACCACTTCTCTTAATAGTTTGGCGACTAATATTCCACCAGAATTAATTGCGGCACTGGTTAAACATGAAATCTGGACACCCGCGCAGGGATTGGCTTATGTGAGGCAAAATCAAGATTCTGAGAAGCAAGCCGCAGGATTAACGGCAATTAGTTCCTATCTTCCCCCCGCTTTGTTACCCGAAGCCTTAGAAATTGCCAGAGGGATTGGGGATGAATACAACCGTGCAAGGGCATTGACCGGGTTAGCTCCCCATTTACCTGAAAATTTGTTACCCCAAGCCTTAGAGATTGCCAGAGCCATTGGGGATGAAAGATACCGTGTAAAAGCATTGACAAGATTAGCTCCCCATTTACCCGAAACCTTAGCCACTGCCAAAGAGATTGGGGACAAATACGATCGTGCAGAGGCATTGACAGGGTTAGCTCCCTATTTGCCCACAATCTTGCCCGAAGCCTTAGCCACCGCCAGAGAGATTAAGAGTGAATACAATCGTGCAAAGGTATTGACAGAGTTGGCTCCCCATTTACCTGAAAGTTTGTTACCCGAAGCCTTAGAAATTGCCAGAGCCATTGGGGATGAAAGATACCGTGTAAAAGCATTGACAAGATTAGCTCCCCATTTACCCGAAGCCTTAGAGATTGTCAGAGAGATTGAGAGTGAATACAATCGTGCAGAGGCATTGACAGGATTAGCTCCCTATTTGCCCAAAATCTTACTCGACACCTTAGCCACCGCTAGAGCCATTGGAGATGAAAGATACTGCGTAAAGGCATTGACCGGGTCAGCTCCCCATTTACCGGTCAGCTTGTTATCCGAAGCTTTAGAAATTGCCAGAGGGATTGAGAATGAATCCGACCGTACAGAGGTATTGACAGAGTTGGCTCCCCATTTACCAGAAAGTTTGTTACCCGAAGCCTTAGAAATTGCCAGAGCCATTGGGGATGAAAGACACCGTGTAATG
>NZ_JADBUB010000120.1:0-31367 GCF_020245865.1 Microcystis sp. M169S2 | reverse complement strand
TGTTGCTTCAATAACTTCTGAATAAAGCTTTTAGCCACGTCAAATCTCCGGGCTAGTCCTCGAATAGAAAATTTTTCTTTCTTCCAGACATCGATAATTTTTTGGCGAAAATCTACGGAATAGGGTCTCATAGGAAGCTGGTAAGTTTTATTATTTGTCTATTTGTTTTCCATTGTACCTCATAGCTCCAAGAATTACTATATAGCGGTGTGCAGTCGTATGAGGTACAGTTTCACGAGCTATAAACCATGCTAGGCAAAGCTTGGTTTGTATCTCACTCAAGCGCTTACCGCTATATATATTATTTCTGATAAAAATATATATTTATTTGGAAAAGTTTAAATTCCCAGGCAAAAATACAAAGTCTTATGAAAATTCTTGAAAAATTATCTCTGAACTGAACAAATGTGAGCATAATTTCGGGACAATGGGAACTGGAGGTATGGATTGGGGAATTAGTTAGCCGCACATTATATATAGTCATTTCAGATAAGTCTGATACACTCTATACCAGTTAAACCCTTATGGACTCTGGCATTGATATTCTCAATCTTAATTGAAATGATTATAGCAATAAAATTTTCGAGACATTAAGGACAAGGCCAACAACCCAAGAATAGCAATACAACATAGAAGTCGTTTAGCGATAAAAACTTAAAAAGTTGCGTGGGGTAAAAGTATGGACAGCAATACTTATCCGAGGTTATCATCAGTTTTTTGGCGACTCTTTGTCATCAGTATTGGTTTAGTAAGCGTTTCTGGTAATCATCTCATTGCTCAAGCAGCAAACGCTGAACAAATGAAACAATTATTAGCAACCAAAGAATGCCCAAACTGCGATCTTAGCAAAGCTAATCTCAGTAATATCAATCTAGAAAATGCCAATCTAGAAAATGCCAATTTGCAGGATGCCAATCTCACTAATGCTAACTTAGCAGGAGCGAACCTAGAAGGAGCTAAGTTAATCCACGCTAATTTAGAAAAGGCCAACTTAGAAGGGGCGAATTTAGCCAAAGCGAACTTAGTCAACGCTAACTTGGATTTTATCAACTTAAAAAATGCCAATCTAGTTGAGGCGCAAATGCGCGGGGTACAATTACGAGGAGCGCTGCTGGAATCGGCCAATCTGCAAGGGGCAGATCTGACCATGCACGACGGCAAACCAGTTTTTCTGGTCCATGGCGATCTACAAGGGGCTAACTTAGAACAAGCGAAATTACGAGCAGTGTGGGCGCCTTGTGTTCATTTTGATCGAGCCAATCTTAAAGGTGCGGATTTTTCACCCGATAAAGCTCAAACTCCTTGGTGGCAAGCTTTAGGTAACGTGGTTTCTCTGGGAACGGCGATCGCTGGTTATGGTGGCACCTTTGTTTACCATAACGCCCAAATGACCAATCTAACTGGGGCGACTTTTGTGAACGCGGATCTCAGTCAGGCGCTATTAAAAGGAGTACAATTAACGGCGGCCGATTTCAGACAAGCACTACTGATCGAAACCCTGCTCGAAGGCTCTGATTTAAGAAACACTAATTTCAGCGAGGCAGATCTCAGTCAAGCTAATCTCGATCGAGCTTACTTGGTGAATGGCATTCTCGACCACGCTAACTTAACTTCGACTCGTCTGACCAATATTAATCTGAGTAACGCGGATCTAACGGGAGCGCAACTAGACAAAACGGAATTAGACCGGTCTAATCTCTGTAATGTCACTTTATCGGATGGTTCCAAATCTACTGCTCCCTGTAAAGAAAAAATTCCCGTCACTGACCTTACCAGTGGTAATGTTTGTCGTATTCCCTCTCACGATCTGGCTGATTTGTCCCTAGAGGTTCCCCCAGCCAATACTACCACCGCAATCACTCCCGAGGATACAAGTGCTTTATGGCAACAAGGACTAGAAAAATACCAAAAACAAGACTATAAAGGTGCTATTGAGGATTTTACGGCAATTGTGACTATTAAACCCGATGATGCTCTGACTTACTACCAAAGAGGTCATGCCTACGCTCACCTAGAAGATTTTAATCAGGCTCTGGTCGATTACAATCAAGTCATTGCCCTACAACCAGAATTGGCATCGGTTTACAATGATCGAGGGGCGATACAAGTTCATTTAGGCAATTTGCGCGATGCCTTGATTGATTACGAGCGAGCTTTGCAGATCGATGGCAACCTACCGATAGTTTACTTGAATCGAGGCCTACTTTATCAGCAGATCGGAGAAGTCGAAAAGAGCAAAAAAGATTATCAACGAGTTGTGGCGATCGCTCCTGATGTAGCCATGGCAAGTTACAGCAAGGGTTTGGCTCCGATGACCTTGGCGCAATCGCCGGTATTGGTTAATATTCATCTAGAACGGGCTTTGGCACATTGGAATTTAGAGCAAATTGATTTAGCGTTCAAAGATATCGAGCAAGCTCTGGCAGTTGATGCTAATGGGAAATCAGCCTATGTATTGCGGGGTAGTTTGTACTACGCTCGCAAGGAATGGTCTAAAGCCCTAGCAGATTATAATCAAGTCCTGAAGCTCGATCCCAATCATGCTAATGCTTTGTATAACCGTGCTTGGACAAAATACAACATGGGTAACAAAAAAGAGGCTTTCGCTGATTTTCAAACCGTTGCTACTCTTTATCAACAGCAGGGAAAAACCCAAGAGGAGACAGAAGTACGCCAATTGATCGAAAGATTAACTAAACAAGAAGATTAATTTCTCTGAAAATAGTGATGACAAAGATGGGATGTAGGAGGGTATGATTGTAGGGCCGAATTGTATTCGCCCTCAGAGAGTCTTGCTCCGTGCCGTCCCTTTAGGAGGTTTGAGAGCTTGTTTCAAGGCGTTATACTGGGGAGCATCTCATTTATGCAAGTGAGTAATTATACTTGTCCCTAAAACTGGTTTCTGGCAAGGCTTTTAAAATAGCTTGACATAAAACCTGATTTAGGGGTTACAAAGGTGAGATGCTCCCTTATACTGGTTCACGGGGGTTTCGAGATTAGTGCTATTTCTCATAAAACCTTACTCCCGCCTACTTTTCAAGTTTTTCCTCCTGTACTTAGATGACTATTAACTATGGTGATCTGCAAGAACCCTTGAATAAATTCTCAACCCTAGTTGAATTACTCCGTTATCGGGCAAGCAGTCAACCGGAAAGCCTCGCCTATATTTTTCTGCGAGACGGAGAAATCGAAGAAGCTCGTTTAACCTATGGGGAACTGGATCAAAAGGCTAGGGCGATCGCGGCTCATCTACAATCCTTAGAAGCCAAGGGCGAAAGGGGTTTACTGCTCTATCCCCCAGGACTAGATTTTATTTCAGCTTTTTTTGGTTGCTTGTATGCGGGAGTCGTCGCCATTCCCGCCTATCCACCCCGACGGAATCAAAACCTTTTGCGTTTACAGGCGATTATTGCCGATTCCCAAGCCCGATTTACTTTCACCAATGCGGCTCTATTTCCCAGTTTAGAAAACCAATGGGCTAAAGATCCTGAATTAGGAGCAATGCAATGGATTGTCACCGATGAAATTGACCATCACCTCAGGGAGGATTGGCTAGAACCGACCCTAGAAAAAAACAGTCTCGCTTTTCTACAATACACCTCTGGTTCAACGGGAACTCCAAAGGGAGTAATGGTCAGTCACCATAATTTGTTGATCAATTCAGCCGATTTAGATCGTGGTTGGGGCCATGATCAAGATAGCGTAATGGTCACTTGGCTACCGACCTTCCATGATATGGGTCTGATTTATGGGGTTATTCAGCCTTTGTACAAAGGATTTCTTTGTTACATGATGTCCCCTGCCAGCTTTATGGAACGACCGTTACGTTGGTTACAGGCCCTTTCTGATAAAAAAGCAACCCATAGTGCGGCCCCCAACTTTGCCTACGATCTCTGTGTACGGAAAATTCCCCCTGAAAAACGGGCCACGTTAGATCTAAGCCATTGGTGCATGGCCTTAAATGGGGCCGAACCCGTCAGAGCGGAGGTACTTAAAAAGTTTGCGGAGGCTTTTCAAGTTTCTGGTTTCAAAGCCACAGCCCTTTGTCCTGGCTACGGTTTAGCAGAAGCCACCCTGAAAGTTACGGCGGTTAGTTATGACAGTCCCCCTTACTTTTATCCCGTTCAGGCTAATGCTTTAGAAAAAAATAAGATTGTGGGAGCCACTGAAACCGATACCAATGTGCAGACCCTCGTGGGCTGCGGCTGGACAACGATTGATACTCAAATCGTCATTGTCAATCCTGAAACCCTGAAACCTTGCTCCCCTGAAATTGTCGGCGAAATTTGGGTATCAGGTTCAACAATCGCCCAAGGCTATTGGGGAAAACCTCAAGAGACTCAGGAAACCTTTCAAGCTTATTTGGCAGATACAGGAGCCGGGCCTTTTCTGCGAACAGGAGACCTGGGCTTTATCAAAGACGGTGAATTATTTGTCACAGGTCGGCTCAAGGAAATTATTCTGATTCGAGGACGCAATAATTATCCCCAGGATATTGAATTAACCGTCCAAAATAGTCATCCCGCTCTGCGTCCCAGTTGTGGGGCTGCTTTTACCGTTGAAAATAAGGGCGAAGAAAAGCTCGTGGTCGTTCAGGAAGTGGAGCGCACCTGGCTCCGTAAGGTAGATATAGACGAGGTAAAAAGAGCCATTCGTAAAGCTGTTGTCCAGGAATATGATTTACAGGTTTATGCGATCGCGCTGATCAGGACTGGCAGTTTACCAAAAACCTCTAGCGGTAAAATTCAGCGTCGTAGCTGTCGGTCCAAATTTTTAGAGGGAAGCCTGGAAATTTTGGGCTAAGAAAATTTCTCGATCGGCACTTAATGTGTTAAATTCGTATGTCGATTGAAACTTCGACCAATTCTTTCTCTCCCCTTAAGTCCATGTCTCTGGATTTGAAAATTCCTTAAACTTTAACTACATTTCTCAAGAAAGCAAATTGAATCTAATGTCCACAGAAATCCCAAACGACAAAAAACAACCGACCCTAACGAAAATTCAAAACTGGTTAGTGGCTTACATGACAGAGATGATGGAAGTGGACGAAGATGAGATTGATCTAAGCGTTCCCTTTGATGAATATGGTCTCGATTCTTCTATGGCAGTTGCTTTGATCGCCGATCTAGAGGATTGGCTAGGAAGAGATTTGGATCGTACACTGATCTACGATTATCCGACACTAGAAAAGTTGGCTAAACAGGTTAGTGAATCCTGACATTTTTGCTGAACTTTCGGAAATTAACAATCTAAAGTTAATTAGTCTCCACTAAAATACCCTATAAACATTTGATGAATATCAACGGAGAGTTCTAAAATGACAAATTTTGGCAAATCTATGTCTCATTACTACGATCTAGTGGTGGGGCATAAAGGTTATAACAAAGATTACGCCACTGAAGTAGAATTTATTCACAATTTAGTTGAGACTTACACAACTGAAGCTAAATCTATCCTAGACTTGGGCTGTGGTACGGGTTATCATGCCGCTCTTTTGGCACAGAAAGGGTATTCTGTACATGGTGTTGATCTCAGTGCTGAAATGTTAGAGCAGGCTAAAACTCGCATTGAAGGTGAAACAGTGGCCTCCTCCCTGAGTTTTTCTCAAGGAAATATTTGTGAAATCCGTTTAAATTGTCAATTTGATGTTATTCTTGCTCTATTTCATGTGGTTAACTATCAAGCAACAAATCAAAATTTACTGGCAACTTTTGCAACAGTTAAAAACCATTTAAAAGCTGGGGGGATTTTTATTTGTGATGTGTCCTATGGGCCTTACATTGTTGGAGAGTTTAAAAATCGGTCTATAGCATCAATATCGCGTTTAGAGGATGAGTGCAATGGCAACAAAATAAACTATATTAATGAACTTAGTTTTTTAACTAATGAAAATATAATGCAAGTTACTCATAGTTTATTGATAATAAATCAAGAAAATCAACTTATAGAAAATTCTCAAGAAACACACACTCTTCGCTATCTTTTCAAGCCTGAAGTTGCTTTCTTGGCTGATGCGTGTGAATTAACTGTTCTTGATGCGATGCCCTGGCTTGAACAAAGTCCTTTGACAAACATTCCTTGTCCTTCAGTTTGTTTTGTTATTGGACATAAGGTAACGGATTAGTACTAAACTTCTACTTAAAAAAATCCAACTTAATTTTTCTCTAGAAAAACACAAGCCATGAATACAATTCAAGATGCCAAGACCGAAAATTCCTCAATCTTAAATCAGTCAATTCCAAGAACTCTCAAACTGAATAATACTAATTATCGTCACAATCTCGAATCTGACTATACCGAAAAAATTGAAACCCTCGCAAAAAGTTTTGATTATGCCAGTAATAGTGAGCATATGTGGGGAGACCCCGAACTGTCGATTTTGTATGGAACTCCCCTCTATGAACAAGCTTCCGCTTCTCAAAAGTTAGCTCTCAATCATTTATATTGGGGCGCACAGTATGATTACATTGCTGCTAGTGAAGCCAGTACGATTAACTACAATCAAGTGACGGCTGGTGTCTTTGCTAAGGTCGGTGGCTACGATTCTCTTTGTTTGACCTTGGATCATGAAAGTGATCAAGAAAAGTACCATATCCATGCCTTTCAAACTATTGGTAGTAAAACAAAATTTGCTCTGTTAGGCAAACAGGCTTTTAAGCTGAAACCCAACAAAAATACTACCAGTAAAGCGGATAAAAGTAAGAAAATAACCTCAGGAATGGGAGAACAAATTTTAAATCTTACTTCGGTTTCTTCCTACTCAGAATTGCAATATAAAGGTTTACGCTCTTTAAGTAAAGCTCTGCTCAACAACTCATCAAAGTATTATTCTTCTCATTTGCTAGATTTAGAGAAAAAAGGTGTATTTCTAAATGCTTCTAACAAAGGCTACTTTGGGGTGGCAAATCCTCAGTTTTTGCTGCAATTTTTTGCCTTTCATTGGGGCAGTTCTCCTTTTTTGGCTTGTCAGCACTATACCTATCGTTTAACGGGTAATATGGGCTTAAAAAACTATGAATATCAATATTCTCGCTATTTGAGAGAACTAGAAAGAAAAGGAGAATTTATTCCTGTTCCTACAGCAGTTTCCCATTATCATCTTTTAGATGAAGCTTTTCATACCACGACTTCCCAATTAATTGGCCGTGATTTATACAAAGAGTTTTCTAAGCCAACAGCCTATGAACAGTTTATCGGCAATTTAGTTTTTTATCGTATGCAACAAGGCTTTTTAGGAAGTTTATCCTTGGGGATGGTGTCTATTTTCCGACAGGATGCTGCTTTTTTATCCTATTACGATAAGATTTTGCGTTCTCCTTTATTTGGAATGTCAGCAGAGGAGTCTCTATACTGGCTAGAGAAATGTTTATGCCAAGAGCATCAAGGCTTCGATGTACAAGTTAAGTATCATCAAAAAATGCTGAAGAATATGTTACGTTTGACCGATAGTTTGGATTATCTATGGCCAGTTAACCGTGAAATGCGGCTCATGAAAGCTGGGGGGTCAATTGAACGGGCGATCACCAATAACATTAAAGCTTTTCTTCAATTTAAAGAAACTGTAACCGTATTAAATTAGAAAAACCGCAGTGAGGAATTTGAATGGAACCCATCGCAATTATTGGTCTTGCTTGCCGCTTTCCGGGGGCTGACAATCCAGAAGCTTTCTGGCAACTCATGCGAAATGGGGGGGATGCGATCGCCGATATTCCTCCTGAACGTTGGGATATTGAGCGTTTCTACGATCCCACACCTGCCACTGCCAAGAAGATGTATAGTCGCCAGGGCGGTTTTCTAAAAAATGTCGATCAATTTGACCCTCAATTTTTCCGAATTTCTCCCCTAGAAGCCAACTATCTAGACCCCCAGCAAAGACTGCTATTAGAGGTCGCTTGGGAAGCCTTAGAAAATGCTGCAATTGTGCCTGAAACCTTAGCTGGTAGCCAATCAGGGGTTTTTATTGGCATCAGTGATGTGGATTATCATCGTTTGGCTTATCAAAGTCCTACTAACTTGACCGCCTATGTGGGTACAGGCAACAGCACCAGTATTGCGGCTAACCGTTTATCATATCTGTTTGATTTGCGTGGCCCCAGTTTGGCCGTAGATACCGCTTGCTCTTCTTCCCTCGTCGCCGTTCACCTGGCCTGTCAGAGTTTGCAAAATCAAGAATCGAACCTCTGCTTAGTGGGGGGAGTTAATCTCATTTTGTCGCCAGAGACAACCGTTGTTTTTTCCCAAGCGAGAATGATGGCCCCCGACAGTCGTTGTAAAACCTTTGACGCGAGGGCCGATGGTTATGTGCGCTCGGAAGGCTGTGGAGTAGTCGTACTTAAACGTCTAAGGGATGCTATTCAGGACGGCGATCGCATTTTAGCAGTGATTGAAGGTTCCGCGGTGAATCAGGATGGTTTAAGTAATGGACTCACGGCCCCTAATGGCCCTGCTCAACAGGCGGTGATTCGTCAGGCCCTGGCAAATGCCCAGGTAAAACCGGCCCAGATTAGCTATGTCGAAGCCCATGGCACGGGGACAGAATTGGGGGATCCGATCGAAGTTAAATCTCTGAAAGCGGTTTTGGGTGAAAAGCGATCGCTCGATCAAACCTGTTGGCTCGGTTCTGTGAAAACCAACATTGGTCATTTAGAAGCGGCGGCGGGAATGGCGGGTCTGATTAAAGTCGTTCTCTGCCTACAACACCAAGAAATTCCCCCTAATCTCCACTTTAAAACCCTTAATCCCTATATTTCCCTCGCTGACACAGCTTTTGCGATTCCTACTCAGTGTCAACCCTGGCGGACCAAATCCCCGGGATCTGGTGAAAAGGGTGTCGAACGACGTTTAGCCGGTATCAGTTCCTTTGGGTTTGGGGGGACAAATTCCCATGTGATTCTCAGCGAAGCTCCTGTCACGGTTAAAAATAATCAACAAAATGGGCAGAAGTTGATGGAACGTCCCTGGCATTTGCTGACTTTATCTGCCAAGAATGAAGAAGCCTTAAAAGCCTTAGTCCATTGTTATCAAAAGTATTTAGCTGATCATCATGAAATTCCTCTCGCTGATGTTTGTTTTACGGCCAATAGTCGGCGATCGCACTTTAATCATCGTTTAGGAGTAGTGGCTAGAGATCGCTTAGAAATGTTGCAGAAGTTAGAGAACTTTAGTAACCAAGAAAGGATGAGAGAACCGAAGAGTATTAACAAAAAGAAAAAACCTAAAATTGTTTTTCTATTTGCCGGTCAAGGTTCTCAATATGTAGGTATGGGTCGTCAACTGTACGAAACCCAACCCGTCTTTCGCCAAACCTTGGATCGCTGTGCTGAAATCCTGCGACCCCATTTAGATCAACCCCTCTTAGAAATTCTTTATCCTGCTGACCTAGAACCGGAAAAAGCGAGTTTTTACCTGGAGCAGACTGCCTATACCCAACCTGCTTTATTCGCATTCGAGTATGCCCTAGCACAGTTATGGCGTTCCTGGGGAATAGAACCAGCGGCAGTAATTGGTCATAGTGTCGGTGAATATGTGGCGGCTACTGTTGCCGGAGCCTTAAGCTTAGAAGATGGATTAACGCTAATTGCCAAACGGGCAAAACTGATGCAGTCTCTCCCCAAGAATGGGACAATGATCGCCGTTTTTGCCGCAGAAGAGCGGGTTAAAGCTGTTATTGAGCCTTATACAAACGACATAGCGATCGCTGCTATTAATAGCCCAGAAAATCTTGTTATTTCAGGAAAAGCAACGATTATTGCTGAGATTATCATTCATTTAACGGCAGCAGGAATAGAAGTTCGTCCACTAAAAGTTTCCCATGCTTTTCACTCGCCCCTCTTGGAACCGATTTTAGATTCCTTAGAACAGGAAGCTGCTGCTATTTCCTACCAACCCCTGCAAATTCCCTTAGTTGCTAATTTAACGGGGGAAGTTCTACCAGAAGGAGCAATCATTGACGCTCGTTACTGGCGAGATCAGGCACGCAACCCTGTACAATTTTATGGGAGTATCCAAACGCTGATCGAGCAGAAATTCAGTCTTTTTTTAGAAGTCAGTCCGAAACCGACTTTATCTCGATTGGGTCAACAATGTTGTCCAGAAAAATCAGCCACCTGGCTATTTTCCCTCGCCCCTCCTCAAGAAGAAGAACAAAGCCTGCTAAATAGTTTGGCGATTCTCTATGATTCCCAAGGAGCCGAAATAAACTGGGAAGGTTTTAATCAAAATTATCCCCACAATTTACTAGCTCTACCGACCTATCCTTTTCAACGTCAACGCTATTGGCTTGAAACCATTAAACCAACTTCTGAAGAAACAAATATGACGACCAATGCCACTAATGTCCAAGCTATCTCCAGCAATCAAAAACAACAGGAGATTCTAATCACATTGCAAACCCTAGTGGGAAATTTACTGCAATTGTCCCCTGCTGATGTCAATGTTCATACACCTTTCCTGGAGATGGGGGCAGATTCCATTGTCATGGTTGAGGCGGTCAGACGCATTGAGAATACCTATAACGTTAAAATTGCTATGCGTCAGTTATTTGAGGAGTTATCTACTTTAGATGCTTTAGCTACTTATTTAGCTCAAAATCCGGCTACTGATTGCCAAACTGCTCAAATTAATACCGAGGTGTTTTCTGCGCCCATTGCCTGCTCAAATAACCGATCGCCCAATGTCGTGCTGAGTTCTAATACCAACGGCTTTCAACGTCAAACGGCTTCTCCAAAGGTTTCGGCGATCGCCCCTAATATCACAGTTTCTCAAGAGCCTGTACCACAACCAAGGGTTCTGGCAGCATCAGGTTCAAGCGTTCCTAGTTCTGCCCTGGAAAATATTATGGGTCAACAGTTACAACTGATGGCCAAACAGTTAGAGGTCTTGCAAACGGCCAATTTTGCCCCGACGACTACCCGAACCACAGAAAATTCCCCATCTTCCGTCAGTCAAAATAGGTCAAACGGACTTACACAACAGTTAATTCCCCCCCGGCAATTAGCGGCGAACCTAGAGCCAATAGCCAGTCGCACCCGTCAAACCAGCAATCAAGCTTCTGCTCCTAAACCGACAGTAACAGCCACTCCCTGGGGGCCAAAAAACCCTCCAACAGGTGGATTAACTCCCCAACAACAGCAACATCTAGACGCATTAATTGCTCGCTTTACGGAACGCACGAAAACCTCTAAGCAAATTGTGCAAAGCGATCGCCCGCGTTTAGCGGATAGTCGAGCCTCGGTCGGATTCCGTATGTCCATTAAAGAGATGCTCTATCCCATTGTGGCCCAACGTTCTCAAGGATCAAGAATTTGGGATGTGGACGGTAATGAATATATTGATATGACGATGGGGCAAGGGGTAACGCTGTTTGGGCATCAACCAGACTTTATTATGTCGGCCATACAAAGCCAACTCACAGAAGGGATTCACCTTAGTCCGCGATCGCCAATCGTGGGAGAAGTGGCTACCCTGATTTGTGAATTAACAGGAGCCGAACGAGCTTGTTTCTGTAGTTCAGGGACAGAGGCAGTAATGTCCGCTATCCGTATCGCTCGGGCCACAACGGGTCGTAACAAGATTGCCATCTTTGAAGGTTCCTACCACGGTCACGCGGACGGAACTCTCGTGAGAAAACAAATCATTGACAATGAACCCCGTTTCTTTCCCCTCGTGTCAGGGGTTTCCCCAAGTATTAGTGCCGATGTGGTGGTATTAGACTATGGCAGTGCAGAGGCTCTGGACTATTTACAAACCAAGGGACAGGATTTAGCGGCGGTCTTAGTAGAACCAGTTCAAAGCAATTATCCCCTACTGCAACCCAAAGAATTTCTGCAAAGCCTGCGACAAATTACCAGTCAGATGGGTATTGCTCTGATTTTTGATGAAATGATTACGGGTTTTCGATGCCACCCAGGCGGAGCGCAAGCTTTATTTGGTGTACAGGCGGATATTGCCACCTATGGCAAAGTCGTTGCGGGGGGAATGCCCATTGGGGTTATTGCAGGCAAAGCCCGTTATCTGGACAGCATTGACGGAGGAATGTGGAATTATGGCGATAAATCCTATCCTGGGGTGGACAGAACCTTTTTTGCGGGAACCTTTAATCAGTATCCCTTAGCAATGAGGACGGCTAGGGCTGTCCTGACCCATTTAAAGGAGCAGGGGCCAGGTCTGCAACAACAATTAACTGAACGCACCGCCGCCTTAGCCGATACCCTCAATCGCTATTTTGAAGCAGAAGACGTTCCTATTAAAATCGAACAGTTTAGTTCTTTCTTCCGTTTTGCGCTGGCGGGGAATTTGGATTTACTGTTCTATCACATGGTGGAAAAAGGTATTTATGTCTGGGAATGGCGTAAACATTTTCTTTCAACAGCCCATACGGAAGCCGATCTTGCCCAATTTGTCCAAGCGGTTAAAGATAGCGTTGCAGAATTGCGTCAAGGAGGTTTTATCCCCGCAAAAAAGCCTTCCTGGCCAGTGCCAACGCCTCAAATTGATCCCCCCCTAACCCCCCTTGATAAGGGGGGAGATGTTGATGTCACCCTTGATAAGGGGGGAGATGTTGATGTCGCGCTTGATAAGGGGGGAAATTCTCGTTCTGTTAGTGACAGTAAGTTAGGGAAAGGGAGCGGGTCTCAAGACCAAAAAACGATACAGTTTAGCCTCTACTACTTTGGTAGCTATGAAGCAGAATTTAACCCGAATAAATATAACTTACTGTTTGAAGGAGCTAAATTTGGCGATCGCGCTGGTTTTACAGCCCTTTGGATTCCTGAACGTCATTTCCACGCTTTTGGTGGTTTTTCTCCCAATCCCTCGGTTTTGGCGGCGGCTTTAGCACGGGAAACCCAACAAATTCAACTGCGATCAGGCAGTGTGGTTCTACCGCTACACAATCCCATCCGAGTCGCCGAAGAATGGGCGGTGGTGGATAATCTTTCCCAGGGCCGTGTCGGTATTGCTTTTGCATCGGGTTGGCATTCCCAGGATTTTGTCTTGGCTCCCCAGTCTTTTGGCCAACATCGGGAATTGATGTTCCAAGAAATTGAAACCGTCCAGAGACTTTGGCGAGGAGAAGCGATCGCCGTACCAGACGGAAAGGGGGAAACAGTGGAGGTAAGAACCTATCCCCAACCGATGCAGTCCCAATTACCCACCTGGATTACTATTGTCAATAATCCCGATACCTATATCAGAGCAGGGGCGATCGGCGCTAATATCCTCACCAATCTGATGGGGCAAAGCGTGGAAGATTTAGCTCGTAATATTGCGCTATATCGTCAATCTTTGGCAGAGCATGGTTATGATCCCGCGTCGGGAACGGTGACAGTTCTCCTGCATACTTTTGTTGGCAAGGATTTAGAACAAGTTCGAGAACAGGCTCGCCAACCCTTTGGGCAATACCTCACCTCCTCTGTCGGACTCTTGCAGAACATGGTCAAGAGCCAGGGCATGAAAGTGGATTTTGAACAATTAAGAGACGAAGATCGGGACTTTCTCCTCGCTTCTGCCTATAAACGCTATACAGAAACCAGTGCTTTAATTGGCACACCCGAAACCTGCCGTCAAATTATTGATCATTTGCAGTCCATCGGTGTGGATGAAGTGGCTTGTTTTATTGATTTTGGGATAGATGAACAAACAGTTTTGGCCAACTTACCCCATCTCCAGTCCCTAAAAGACTTATATCAACCTCATCTCCCCCCTTATCAAGGGGGGTTAGGGGGGGATCAATCCCCTTATCAAGGGGGGTTAGGGGGGGATCAAGTCCCTCTCACCGAAGCCCAACGACAACTGTGGATTTTGGCTCAATTAGGAGAAAACGGCTCGGCTGCCTATAACCAATCAGTGACATTGCAATTAAGTGGCCCCTTAAATCCCGTTGCGATGACCCAAGCTATTCAACGAATCAGCGATCGCCATGAAGCGTTACGAACCAAAATTAATACCCAGGGAGATAGTCAAGAAATACTGCCCCAGGTTGAGATTAACTGTCCTATTTTAGACTTCAGTGCTGACCAAGCTTCGGCTCAACAGCAAGCAGAACAATGGTTAAAGGAAGAAAGTGAAAAACCCTTTGATTTGAGCCAGGGTTGTCTGGTGCGTTGGCATCTACTCAAATTAGAACCAGAATTACATTTGTTAGTATTAACAACCCATCATATTATTGCTGACGGTTGGTCAATGGGAGTAATCCTTCGGGAATTAGGAGAGTTATATTCAGCCAAATGTCAGGGTGTTACGGCTAATCTTAAAACCCCAAAACAGTTTCGAGAATTGATTGAATGGCAAAGCCAGCCAAGCCAAGGGGAAGAACTGAAAAAACAGCAGGCCTATTGGTTAACAACGCTTGTCAATCCGACCGTTTTGAATTTACCCACTGACAAACCTCGTCCAGCTTTACCCAGTTACCAAGCAAATCGTCGAAGTCTAATTTTAGATAGCCAATTTACAGAAAAACTAAAGCAATTTAGTCGTAAACAGGGCTGTACCTTGCTGATGACCCTGTTATCGGTTTATAACATTCTCGTTCATCGTTTGACGGGACAGGATGATATTCTCGTGGGTTTACCCGCTTCTGGACGTGGCCTTTTAGATAGTGAAGGAATGGTGGGTTATTGCACCCATTTTTTACCTATTCGTAGTCAATTAGCAGGTAATCCCACTTTTGCTGATTATCTCAAACAAATGCGGGGGATTTTGTTGTCGGCTTATGAACATCAAGACTATCCCTTTGCCCTCTTGCTCAATCAGTTAGATTTACCGCGTAATACCAGTCGCTCTCCTTTAATTGATGTCAGTTTCAATTTAGAGCCAGCCATTAACTTACCCAAAATGAGAGGATTAGAGGTTAGCTTACTGCCTCAAAAGATGAGTTTTAAGGATCGAGATTTGCATTTGAATGTGACAGAAATGGGCGGAGAAGCTCTAATTGACTGTGACTACAATACGGATTTATTTGAGGATGAAACGATTCAGCGTTGGTTGGGTCATTTCCAAACCTTACTTGAGGCAATTATTAATGATCCGCAACAAAATCTACGGGAATTACCTTTATTAAATTCTGCTGAACAAAAACAGTTATTAGTCGATTGGAATAATACCAAGACCGACTATCCTCAAGATCAGTGCATTCATCAATTATTTGAAGCGCAAGTTGAACGGACTCCCGATGCGATTGCGGTGGTATTTGAGGGGCAATCATTAACCTATGCTGAGTTAAACCATCGCGCTAATCAGTTAGCCCATTATTTACAAACTTTAGGCGTGGGTACAGAAGTTTTAGTCGGTATTTCCCTAGAACGTTCTTTAGAAATGATTATCGGCTTATTAGGGGTTCTCAAGGTAGGTGGTGCTTATGTACCTCTTGATCCTGACTATCCCATTGAACGTCTTCAATTTATGTTAGAAGATAGTCAGGTTTCATTTTTGATTACCCAACGTTCTTTATTGGCCGTATTACCTCCTTCTCAAGCTAATGTTATTTGTTTAGATGAGATTGAAGAGCAGGTTTCTCAATATCCTCAAGATAATCTTCAAAATGGATTAACGATTGCTAGTTTAGCGAATGTGATTTACACCTCTGGCTCTACAGGAAAACCGAAAGGGGTAATGGTTGAGCATAAGGGTTTAGTTAATTTAGCTCTTGCTCAAATTCAGCGTTTTGGAGTCAACCATAAGAGCCGTGTGCTGCAATTTGCTTCTTTTAGTTTTGATGCTTGTATTTCGGAAATCTTGATGACTTTTGGCTCTGGAGCGACTCTTTGTCTTGCTCCAAAAGATGATTTGTTGCCAGGTCAGCCATTAATTGAACAGTTAGTAAAGAATGGAATTACCCATGTGACTTTGCCGCCTTCAGCTTTAGCGGTTTTACCCAAGGAATTGTTACCCAACTTACAAACCTTAATTGTGGCGGGTGAAGCTTGTCCTCTGGATTTGGTGAAACAATGGTCGGTGGGAAGAAACTTTTTTAATGCCTATGGTCCAACGGAAACAAGTGTTTGTGCTTCGATTGGACAATGTTATCAGGATGATTTGAAAGTCACGATTGGTAAGGCGATCGCCAATGCCCAAATTTACATTTTAGATTCTTATCTTCAGCCATTACCTATCGGGGTGGTCGGAGAATTGCACATTGGCGGGGTTGGTTTGGCGCGGGGTTATTTAAACAGGCCTGAGTTAACGGCGGAGAAATTTATTGCAAATCCGTTTGCTTCCCTTGATCCCCCCCTAACCCCCCTTGATAAGGGGGGAGAGCAACCATCAAAATTGTATAAAACGGGAGATTTAGCCCGTTATTTACCCGATGGCAATATTGAGTATCTGGGACGCATTGATAATCAGGTCAAAGTTCGCGGTTTTCGCATTGAGCTAGGAGAAATTGAAGCGGTTTTGCTGTCCCATCCCCAGGTACGAGAAGCGGTGGTTTTGGTGAATGAAAGCGATCACACTGAAAATCGGGCTTTGGTTGCTTATATTGTTCTTAATGATCCGACTTGTGCAACACAATCATTACGGGAGTTTGTTAAACGGCAGCTTCCTGACTATATGGTTCCCGTTTATTGGCTGGTGCTGGAAAATTTACCGTTAACCAGCAATGGCAAAATTGATCGTCGGGCTTTACCGTTACCTAATCCAGAGTTAAATCGTTCGGTAGATTATGTGGCTCCAGATAATCCTACCCAAGAGGCGATCGCTGCTATTTTTGGTCAAGTTTTAAAACTGGAAAAAGTGGGAATTAATGATAACTTCTTTGAGATTGGTGGTAATTCTTTGCAAGCCACTCAAGTTATTTCAAGGTTACGAGAAAGTTTTGCCCTAGAGTTGCCACTGCGTCGCCTATTTGAACAACCGACTGTAGCGGATTTGGCTTTAGCGGTAACGGACATTCATGCCACTTTACAAAAATTACAAGCCCCTGTTGAGTCTTTATTAGGCGATCGCGAGGAAATTGAACTATGAAATCTATTGAAACCTTTTTGTCAGATTTAGCCAATCAAGATATTAAACTCTGGATGGACGGCGATCGCCTGCGTTGTAATGCACCCCAGGGCCTATTAACCCCAGAGATTCAGACAGAACTGAAAAACCGTAAAGCAGAAATCATTCACTTTCTCAATCAACTGGGTTCAGAGGAGCAAATTAATCCTAGAACGATTCTTCCCATTCCTCGTGATGGCCAATTACCTCTGTCCTTTGCCCAGTCGCGACTCTGGTTCTTGTATCAATTAGAAGGAGCCACGGGAACCTATAACATGACAGGGGCCTTGAGTTTAAGCGGGCCTCTTCAGGTAGAAGCTCTCAAACAAGCCCTAAGAACCATCATTCAGCGTCATGAGTCACTGCGTACCAGTTTCCAAACGGTTGACGGGGTTCCAGTGCAGGTGATTGATCCCCATCCTGTTTGGGAATTGACGATGGTTAATTTGGCTGGAAAGGAGACAGAAGCAGAAAAATTGGCCTATCGGGAATCCCAAACCCCCTTTGATTTAACTAAGAGTCCTTTGTTGAGGGTAACGCTCCTCAAATTGCAGCCAGAAAAGCATATTTTATTAATTAATATGCACCATATTATTTCTGATGGCTGGTCTATTGGTGTTTTTATTCGTGAATTGTCCCATCTCTATGGGGCTTTTGTTGCGGGTAAAGAAGCAACTTTACCGACTTTACCGATTCAATATGCGGATTTTGCTGTTTGGCAGCGACAGTGGTTACAGGGCAAGGTTTTAGGGACTCAATTGGAATATTGGAAGCAACAATTAGCGGATGCTCCTCCTCTGCTAGAACTACCAACCGATCGCCCTCGTCCCGCGATCCAAACTTTTCAAGGCAAGACAGAAAGATTTTGGCTAGATAGTAAGCTGACCCAAGAATTAAAGGCGTTAAGTCAACAGTCAGGTTGTACTTTATTTATGACTTTGTTGGCCGCTTTTGCAGTGGTTTTATCCCGTTATAGTGGCCAGACGGATATCGTCATTGGTTCAGCGATTGCCAACCGTAATCGTCGAGAAATTGAGGGTTTAATTGGCTTTTTTGTTAACACTTTGGCGTTGAGGTTAGATTTATCAGAAAAACCCAGTTTTGCTACTTTCTTAAAACAAGTACAAACGGTGACTCAAGATGCCTATGAGCATCAAGATTTGCCCTTTGAGATGTTAGTAGAAGAATTACAGCTAGAGCGCAAATTAGACCGTAATCCTTTGGTACAGGTGATGTTTGCCCTTCAAAATGCGGCCAATGAAACCTGGAATTTACCTGGGTTGGCTATTGAAGAAATGTCTTGGGAACTTGAGCCTGCTCGTTTTGATCTAGAGGTTCATTTATCAGAAGTTAATGACGGACTAACTGGACTTTGCTGTTACAATATTGACCTATTTGATGGCTCAACGATCGACCGTCTATTGGAACATTTTCAGAATCTTCTCAGGGCGATTATTGTTAATCCTCAAGAGTCGGTAAGTTTATTACCCTTGTTGTCAAAACAGGAACAAAAGCAACTTTTAGTTGATTGGAATCAAACCCAAGCCGATTATCCCCAAGATAAGCTTGTCCATCAGTTATTTGAAGTTCAAGCAGCCAGTCAGCCAGAAGCGATCGCTCTAATCTTTGAAAATCAGGTTTTGACCTATGGAGAATTAAACCATCGCGCCAATCAATTAGCTCACTATCTTCAGTCGTTAGGAGTCACCAAAGAACAAATCGTCGGGGTTTATCTGGAACGTTCCCTTGAAATGGCGATCGGATTTTTAGGTATTCTCAAAGCAGGAGCGGCCTATCTCCCTATTGATCCAGAATATCCCTCAGTACGCACCCAATTTATCCTCGAAGATACTCAACTTTCGCTCCTCTTAACCCAAGCGAAACTGGCAGAAAAACTCTCCCAAACTCAAACCCAAATTATCTGCCTAGATAGAAACTGGCCAGAGATTGCATCCCAGCCTCAGACAAACCTAGACCTAAAGATAGAACCCAATAACCTAGCCTATTGCATCTATACCTCTGGTTCCACAGGACAACCCAAAGGCGTACTAATTCCCCATCAAGCCTTACTCAATTTAATCAGTTGGCATCAACAAACTTTTCAGCTTAGTTCTTTAGATAAAACGACCCAATTAGCTGGAGTTGCTTTCGATGCAACGGTTTGGGAATTGTGGCCCTATCTGACCACAGGAGCCTGTATTAATCTGGTTCCCCAAAATATTCTGCTCTCACCGACGGATTTACGGGATTGGTTGCTTAACCGAGAAATTACCATGAGTTTTGTGCCAACTCCTTTAGCTGAAAAATTATTATCCTTGGATTGGCCTAACCATTCTTGTCTAAAAACCCTGTTACTGGGAGGTGACAAACTTCATTTTTATCCTGCTGCGTCCCTTCCCTTTCAGGTGATTAACAACTATGGCCCAACGGAAAATACAGTAGTTGCGACCTCTGGACTGGTCAAATCATCTTCATCTCATCACTTTGGAACTCCGACTATTGGTCGTCCCATTGCCAACGTCCAAATCTATTTATTAGACCAAAACCTACAACCTGTCCCCATTGGTGTACCAGGAGAATTACATTTAGGTGGGGCGGGTTTAGCGCAGGGCTATCTCAATCGTCCTGAGTTAACGGCTGAAAAATTTATTGCCAATCCCTTTGATCCCCCCCTAACCCCCCTTGATAAGGGGGGAGAAGAACCCTCAAAACTCTATAAAACGGGAGACTTAGCCCGTTATTTACCCGATGGCAATGTAGAATTTTTGGGACGTATTGACAATCAGGTAAAAATTCGGGGCTTTCGTATTGAAACTGGGGAAATCGAAGCTGTTTTAAGTCAACATTTCCTATTAGCTGAAAATGTCGTCGTTGCCAGAGAGGATAATACTGGGGATAAACGCCTCGTGGCTTACCTAGTTCCCGCCTTGCAAAAGGTCGCCCTACCAGAGCAATTAGCCCAATGGCAAAGTGAATATATCAGTGATTGGCAAAGTCTCTATGAAAGAACCTATAGTCAAGGGCAAGATAGCCTAGCTGACCTAACCTTTAATATCACGGGTTGGAATAGCAGTTATACTCATCAACCCCTTCCTGCTTCAGAAATGCGAGAGTGGGTCGAAAACACTGTTAGTCGCATCTTAGCCTTGCAACCAGAACGCAGTTTAGAAATTGGTTGTGGTACAGGTTTGTTACTCTCTAGGGTAGCAAAGCATTGTCTGGAATATTGGGCAACGGATTATTCCCAAGGGGCGATCCAGTATGTTGAACAGGTTTGCAATGCCGTTGAAGGTTTAGAAAAGGTTAAATTACGCTGTCAAATGGCAGATAATTTTGAAGGTATTGCCCTACATCAATTTGATACTGTCGTCTTAAATTCGATTATTCAATATTTTCCCAGTGTGGATTATCTGTTACAGGTACTTGAAGGGGCGATCAATGTCATTAGCGAGCGCGGCCAGATTTTTGTCGGGGATGTGCGGAGTTTACCCCTATTAGAACCGTATCATGCGGCTGTTCAATTAGCTCAAGCTTCTGACTCGAAAACTGTTGAACAATGGCAACAACAGGTGCGTCAAAGTGTAGCAGGTGAAGAAGAACTGGTCATTGATCCCACATTGTTCCTGGCTTTAAAACAACATTTTTCTCAAATTAGCTGGGTGGAAATTCAACCGAAACGGGGTCTGGCTCACAATGAGTTAACCCAATTTCGCTATGATGTCACTCTCCATTTAGAGCCTATCAATAATCAACCATTATTGAGCGGCAATCCAACGGTAATTACTTGGTTAAATTGGCAACTTGACCAATTGTCTTTAACACAAATTAAAGATAAATTATTGACAGACAAACCTGAATTTTGGGGAATTCGTGGTATTCCTAATCAGCGAGTTGAACAGGCTCTAAAAATTTGGGAATGGGTGGAAAATGCCCCTGATGTTGAAACGGTTGAACAACTCAAAAAACTTCTCAAACAACAAGTAGATACTGGTATTAATCCTGAACAGGTTTGGCAATTAGCTGAGTCTCTCGGTTACACCGCTCACCTTAGTTGGTGGGAAAGTAGTCAAGACGGTTCCTTTGATGTCATTTTTCAGCGTAATTCAGTGTCAGAAGCCGTTTCAAAGCTTGCATTCTGGGATGAAAAAGCCCTTAAAACAAAACCCTGGACTGATTACACCAATAATCCTCTGCGTGGTAAGTTAGTCCAAAAGTTAATTCCTAAAGTACGGGAATTTCTACAAGAAAAGCTACCCAGTTATATGGTTCCCCAGGCGTTTGTGTTGCTGGATTCCCTTCCTTTGACTCCCAATGGCAAGGTGGATCGTAAAGCATTACCTTCTCCTGATGCGGCGACTCGTAATTTAGCGAACAGTTTTGTCTTACCCCGCAATCCGATTGAAGCTCAACTGACTCAAATTTGGAGTGAAGTTTTGGGACTGGAACGCATTGGCGTTAAGGACAACTTTTTTGAATTGGGAGGACATTCTCTTTTGGCTACCCAGGTTTTATCAAGAATTAATTCAGCCTTTGGACTTGATCTTTCTGTGCAAATTATGTTTGAATCACCAACGATCGCGGGCATTGCGGGTTATATTCAAGCGGTAGATTGGGTCGCCCAGGATCAAGCCGATAGCTCGTTAAATCATGAAAATACTGAGGTAGTGGAGTTCTAAGTTATGACGAAAAAGATTGTTGAATTTGTCTGTTATCTACGGGATTTAGGCATTACTTTAGAAGCTGATGAAAACCGCTTACGCTGTCAGGCTCCCGAAGGAATTTTGACCCCAGCACTCCGTCAAGAAATTGGTGATCGCAAACTGGAATTATTACAATTTTTACAACGGGCCAAACAGTCTAAAAGTACCGCTCATTTGCCTATTAAACCTGTCGCTAGAGACGGTCATTTACCCCTGTCTTTTGCTCAACAACGTTTATGGTTTTTACATTATCTTTCCCCTGATAGTCGTTCCTACAATACCGTGGAAATATTGCAAATTGAGGGGAATCTCAATCTGACTGTGCTAGAGCAGAGTTTGGGGGAATTAATTAACCGCCATGAAATTTTTAGAACAACATTCCCCACTGTTTCAGGGGAACCGATTCAGAAAATTGCACTTCCTAGTCGTTTTCAGTTAAAAGTTGATAATTATCAAGATTTAGACGAAAATGAACAATCAGCTAAAATTCAACAAGTAGCAGAATTGGAAGCAGGACAAGCTTTTGATTTAACGGTGGGGCCACTGATTCAGTTTAAGCTATTGCAATTGAGTCCCCAGAAGTCGGTGCTACTGTTGAAAATGCACCATATTATCTATGATGGCTGGTCTTTTGGCATTTTAATTCGGGAATTATCGGCTCTATACGAAGCATTTTTAAAGAACTTAGCCAATCCTCTCCCTGCGTTGTCTATTCAGTATGCAGATTTTGCGGTTTGGCAACGTCAATATCTCTCAGGTGAGGTCTTAGATAAACAACTCAATTATTGGCAAGAACAGTTAGCAACAGTCTCTCCTGTTCTTACTTTGCCAACGGATAAACCCCGCCCAGCAATACAAACTTTTCAAGGAGGAGTTGAGCGTTTTCAACTGGATCAAAATGTCACTCAAGGTCTTAAAAAGTTAGGTCAAGATCATGGCGCAACCCTGTTTATGACGTTGTTGGCCGGTTTCGGCGTTTTGCTATCTCGTTATAGTGGTCAATCTGATCTGATGGTGGGTTCTCCGATCGCTAATCGTAATCAAGCAGCGATCGAACCTTTAATTGGCTTTTTTGCCAACACTTTGGCTTTAAGAATTAACTTATCAGAAAATCCCAGTTTTTTAGAATTATTAGAACAAGTTAAACAGACAACTTTAGAGGGTTATGCTCACCAAGACCTACCCTTTGAGATGTTAGTAGAAAAGCTACAACTTGACCGTGATTTGAGCAGAAATCCTTTAGTACAGGTAATGTTTGCGCTACAAAATACCTCTCAAGATGATTGGAATCTTTCAGGTTTAAATATTGAAAATTTATCCTTGTCAGTGGAAGCAACTGTCAGATTTGATCTGGAAGTCCACTATTGGGAAAAGCCAGAAGGTTTAGAGGGGATTTGGCTCTATAGTAGCAACTTATTTGATGCGACTACTATTCAGAGAATGGGACAAAATTTTCACCACTTAATCAAGGAAATTATTACCAATCCTCAAACCAAGGTTAAACAATTACCATTGTTGACAATGGCAGAGATTCATCTATTATCATCTTGGAATGACACTCATGCTGACTATTTAGCAAAACAGTTAACTTCAAATAAGCCCCAATTATCTATCTATCAGTTAGTTGAAAAACAAGTCTCATTAACGCCTGATTCTGTAGCAGTAATCTTTGCAGATCAACAACTAACCTATGCAGAACTGAATGAGCGAGCTAATCATTTGGCTCATTATTTGTGTTCTTTAGGAGTAAAAGCTGATTGTCTAGTCGGTTTATGTGTCGAGCGTTCCTTAGAAATGGTAATAGGAATTTTAGGCATTCTGAAAGCGGGAGCATCCTATTTACCTCTTGACCCCGAATATCCGATGGAACGTTTAAGTTTTATGGTAAAAGATGCTCAAATTTCTGTGCTATTAAGTCAAGAGAAACTTGTGGAAAAACTGCCTGAATATCAAGCAACACGAGTTTATTTAGATAGGGACTCGCCCACTATCGCTGAGTTTAGTCGAGAGAATTTGAATCTTGAGGTACAGCCCCATAATCTGGGTTATGTTATTTATACTTCTGGTTCAACAGGACAGCCCAAAGGGGTGATGATGGGTCAACTAGCCCTGTGCAATCTGATTCTTTGGCAATTGCAAAATACGACGGTTACTAATGAGGCTAAAACGCTACAATTTGCACCGATTAGTTTTGATGTTTCCTTTCAAGAAATTTTTGCCACTTTGTCTGCTGGAGGAACATTAGTTTTGATCACAGAAGAACTAAGACGAGATACTTCCGCCTTATTAGATTTTCTGGAAAAGCAAGCAATTGAAAGGCTATTTTTACCCTTTGTTGCTCTACAGCAATTAGCAGAAGTCAGCGTTAGTCGTAAATTTTTGGTAAGCAGTTTACGGGAAGTAATCACAGCAGGAGAACAATTACAAATTACACCAGCGATCGCTGCTTGGTTTAGAGACTTAGAAAATTGTACTTTACACAATCATTATGGTCCTTCAGAAAGTCATGTTGTTACCAGTTTTACCCTGACAAATCCAGTAGAGAATTGGCCGCTTCTTCCTCCCATTGGTCGTGCGATCGCCAATGTCCAAATTTATATTTTGGATGCCTTTTTACAGCCGGTGCCGGTGGGAGTTTCAGGAGAGTTATACATTGGTGGAGTCGGGGTGGCAAGGGGCTATTTAAATCGTCCTGAATTAACAGCGGAAAGGTTTATTCCTAATCCTTTTGATCCCCCCCTAACCTCCCTTGATAAGGGGGTAGAGCAGCCGTCAAATTTGTATAAAACGGGAGATTTAGCTCGTTATTTACCCGATGGCAATATTGAATATTTAGGACGCATTGACAATCAGGTAAAAGTTCGAGGTTTTCGCATTGAGTTAGGAGAAATTGAAGCGGTTCTGAGTCAATGTCCCGATGTGCAAAATACGGCGGTAATTGTCCGCGAAGATACTCCTGGCGATAAGCGCTTAGTTGCCTATGTGGTTCTTACTTCCAACTCCCAGATAACTACTAGCGAACTGCGTCAATTCTTGGCGAATCAATTACCCGCCTATCTTGTTCCTAATACCTTTGTTATTTTAGATGATTTGCCCCTAACCCCCAGTGGCAAATGCGATCGCCGTTCCTTACCTATACCCGAAACACAAGCGTTATCAAATGACTATATTGCCCCTAAATCCCCCACTGAAGAAATTCTGGCTCAAATATGGGGGCAAGTTCTCAAGATAGAAAGAGTCAGCAGAGAAGATAATTTCTTTGAATTGGGGGGGCATTCCCTTTTAGCTACCCAGGTAATGTCCCGTCTGCGTGAAACTTTTCAAGTCGAATTACCTTTGCGTAGTCTCTTTACCGCTCCCACTATTGCTGAATTGGCCCTAACAATTGAGCAATCTCAACAGGTCATTTCTGCTCCTCCGATCCTAACCAGAACCGACAATATTAACTTACCGTTATCTTTTGCTCAACAACGTTTATGGTTTCTGGATCAATTAGAACCTAACAGCGCCTTTTATCATGTAGGGGGAGCCGTAAGACTAGAAGGAACATTAAATATTACTGCCTTAGAGCAAAGCTTAAAAGAAATTATTAACCGTCATGAAGCTTTACGCACAAATTTTATAATGGTTAATGGTCAAGCCACTCAAATTATTCACCCTACTATTAATTGGCGATTGTCTGTTGTTGATTGTCAAAATTTAACCGACACTCAATCTCTGGAAATTGCGGAAGCTGAAAAGCCCTTTAATCTTGCTCAAGATTGCTTATTTCGTGCTACTTTATTCGTGCGATCACCGCTAGAATATCATCTACTCGTGACCATGCACCATATTGTTAGCGATGGCTGGTCAATTGGAGTATTTTTTCAAGAACTAACTCATCTTTACGCTGTCTATAATCAGGGTTTACCCTCATCTTTAACGCCTATTAAAATACAATATGCTGATTTTGCGGTCTGGCAACGGAATTGGTTACAAGGTGAAATTTTAAGTAATCAATTGAATTATTGGCGCAAACAATTAGCAAATGCTCCTGCTTTTTTACCTTTACCGACAGATAGACCTAGGCCCGCAATCCAAACTTTTATTGGTTCTCATCAAGAATTTAAACTTTCTCAGCCATTAAGCCAAAAATTGAATCAACTAAGTCAGAAGCATGGAGTGACTTTATTTATGACTCTCCTGGCTGCTTTTGCTACCTTACTTTACCGTTATACAGGACAAGCAGATATTTTAGTTGGTTCTCCTATTGCTAACCGTAATCGTAAGGAAATTGAGGGATTAATCGGCTTTTTTGTTAATACATTAGTTCTGAGATTGAGTTTAGATAATGATTTAAGTTTTCAAAATTTGCTAAACCATGTTAGAGAGGTTTCTTTAGCATCCTACGCCCATCAAGATTTACCTTTTGAAATGTTAGTAGAAGCACTACACCCTCAACGAGATCTCAGTCATACCCCTTTATTTCAGGTAATGTTTGTTTTGCAAAATACACCAGTGGCTGATCTAGAACTTAAAAATGTAAAGGTTTGTCCTCTACCGATGGAAAATAAGACTGCTAAATTTGATTTAACCTTATCAATGGAGAATCTAGAGGAAGGATTGATTGGGGTTTGGGAATATAACACCGATCTATTTAATGGCTCAACCATTGAGCGAATGAGTGGACATTTTGTCACCTTGTTAGAAGATATTGTTGCCGCTCCAACGAAGTCAGTTTTACGGTTGTCTTTGCTGACGCAAGAGGAAAAACTGCAATTATTGATTAAAAACCAGGGTGTTCAAGTTGATTATTCTCAAGAGCAGTGCATCCATCAATTATTTGAAGCGCAAGTTGAACGGACTCCCGATGCGATCGCGGTGGTATTTGAGGAGCAATCATTAACATACACTGAATTAAATCATCAAGCTAATCAGTTAGCCCATTATTTACGAACTTTAGGCGTGGGAGCAGAAGTTTTAGTCGGTATTTCCCTAGAACGTTCTTTAGAAATGATTATCGGCTTATTAGCCATTCTCAAGGCGGGTGGTGCTTATCTCCCTCTTGCTCCTGACTATCCCACTGAACGTCTTCTATTTATGTTAGAAGATAGTCAAGCTTCTTTTTTGATTACCCACAGTTCTTTATTAGCAAAATTGCCTCCCTATCAAGCAACTCTTATTTGTTTAGATGAGATTGAAGAGCAAATTGCTCAATATTGTCAAGATAATCTTCAAAACGGACTAACTGTTTCTAATTTAGCCAATGTGATTTACACCTCTGGCTCTACGGGTAAGCCTAAAGGGGTGATGGTTGAACATCGGGGTTTAGTTAATTTAGCTCTTGCTCAAATTCAATCTTTTGCAGTCAACCATAACAGTCGTGTGCTGCAATTTGCTTCTTTTAGTTTTGATGCTTGTATTTCAGAAATTTTGATGACCTTTGGTTCTGGAGCGACGCTTTATCTTGCTCAAAAAAATGATTTATTGCCAGGTCAGCCATTAATTGAACGGTTAGTAAAGAATGGAATTACTCATGTGACTTTGCCGCCTTCAGCTTTAGTGGTTTTACCCAAGGAATCATTACCCAACTTACAAACCTTAATTGTGGCGGGTGAGGCTTGTTCTCTGGATTTGGTTAAACAATGGTCAGTCGGTAGAAACTTTTTTAATGCCTATGGGCCAACGGAAGCGAGTGTTTGTGCCACGATTGGACAATGTTATCAAGATGATTTAAAGGTCACGATTGGCAAGGCGATCGCCAATGTCCAAATTTATATTTTAGATGCCTTTTTACAGCCGGTGCCGGTGGGAGTGTCAGGAGAGTTATACATTGGTGGAGTCGGGGTGGCAAGGGGCTATTTAAATCGTCCTGAATTAACGGCGGAAAGGTTTATTCCTAATCCTTTTGATCCCCCCCTAACCCCCCTTGATAAGGGGGTAGAGCAACCATCAAAACTCTATAAAACGGGAGATTTAGCTCGTTATTTACCCGATGGCAATATTGAATATTTAGGACGCATTGACAATCAGGTAAAAATTCGCGGTTTTCGCATTGAGTTAGGAGAAATTGAAACGGTTCTGAGTCAATGTCCCGATGTGCAAAATACGGCGGTAATTGTCCGCGAAGATACTCCTGGCGATAAGCGCTTAGTTGCCTATGTGGTTCTTACTTCTGACTCCCAGATAACTACTAGCGAACTGCGTCAATTCTTGGCGAATCAATTACCCGCCTATCTTGTTCCTAATACCTTTGTTATTTTAGATAATTTACCCTTAACCCCCAGTGGCAAATGCGATCGCCGTTCCTTACCTATACCCGATGATCAGACCAGAAAAAATATTCCTAAAATTTGCCCGCGTAATTTAGTGGAATTACAATTAGCTCAAATCTGGTCAGAGATTTTAGGCATTAATGATATTGGTATTCAGGAAAACTTCTTTGAATTAGGCGGTCATTCTTTGTTAGCAGTCAGTCTGATCAATCGTATTGAACAAAAGTTAGATAAACGTTTACCATTAACCAGTCTTTTTCAAAATGGAACCATAGCAAGTCTAGCTCAATTACTAGCGCAAGAAACAACTCAGCCAGCCTCTTCACCGTTGATTGCTATCCAGTCTCAAGGTAATAAGACCCCATTTTTTGCTGTTCATCCCATTGGTGGTAATGTGCTGTGTTATGTCGATTTAGCTCGTAATTTAGGAACGAAACAGCCGTTTTATGGATTACAATCATTAGGGCTAAGTGAATTAGAAAAAACTGTAGCCTCTATTGAAGAAATGGCAATGATTTATATTGAAGCAATACAAACTGTTCAAGCCTCTGGTCCCTACTATTTAGGAGGTTGGTCAATGGGAGGAGTAATTGCCTTTGAAATCGCCCAACAATTATTGACCCAAGGTCAAGAAGTTGCTTTACTGGCTTTAATAGATAGTTATTCTCCCAGTTTACTTAATTCAGTTAATAGGGAGAAAAATTATGCTAATTCCCTGACAGAAGAATTTAATGAAGATCTCAATATTGCCTATTCTTTCATCAGAGATTTAGCAAGTATATTTAATCAAGAAATCTCTTTCTCTGGGAGTGAACTTGCTCATTTTACATCAGACGAATTACTAGACAAGTTTATTACTTGGAGTCAAGAGACGAATCTTTTGCCGTCAGATTTTGGGAAGCAGCAGATTAAAAACTGGTTTAAAGTTTTCCAGATTAATCACCAAGCTTTGAGCAGCTATTCTCCCAAGACGTATCTGGGTAGAAGTGTTTTCTTAGGAGCGGAAGACAGTTCTATTAAAAATCCTGGTTGGCATCAAGTAATCAATGACTTGCAATCTCAATGGATTAGCGGCGATCACTACGGTTTAATTAAAAATCCAGTCCTCGCTGAAAAACTCAATAGCTACCTAGCCTAAAACTTTCAAAAAGACCTGATTATTGTTTAAAATGAATGATCGTTCACCGGTCAGAGGACAAGTATGACAACCCAAACAGCTTCTAGTGCCAATGCCCTTGCTTCCTTTAACCAATTTTTAAGGGATGTAAAGGCGATCGCCCAACCCTATTGGTATCCCACTGTATCAAATAAAAGAAGCTTTTCTGAGGTTATTCGTTCCTGGGGAATGCTATCACTGCTCATCTTTTTGATTGTAGGATTAGTCGCCGTCACGGCTTTTAACAGTTTTGTTAATCGTCGTTTAATTGATGTCATTGTTCAAGAAAAAGATGCGTCTCAATTTGCCAGTACATTAACTGTCTATGCGATCGGATTAATCTGTGTAACGCTGCTGGCAGGGTTCACCAAAGATATTCGCAAAAAAATTGCCCTAGATTGGTATCAATGGTTAAATACCCAGATTGTAGAGAAATATTTTAGTAATCGTGCCTATTATAAAATTAACTTTCAATCTGACATTGATAACCCCGATCAACGTCTAGCCCAGGAAATTGAACCGATCGCCACAAATGCTATTAGTTTCTCGGCCACTTTTTTGGAAAAAAGTTTGGAAATGCTAACTTTTTTAGCGGTAGTTTGGTCAATTTCTCGACAGATTGCTATTCCGCTACTGTTTTACACGATTATCGGTAATTTTATTGCCGCCTATCTAAATCAAGAATTAAGCAAGATCAATCAGGAACAACTGCAATCAAAAGCAGATTATAACTATGCCTTAACCCATGTTCGGACTCATGCAGAATCTATTGCTTTTTTTCGGGGAGAAAAAGAGGAACAAAATATTATTCAGCGACGTTTTCAGGAAGTTATCAATGATACGAAAAATAAAATTAATTGGGAAAAAGGGAATGAAATTTTTAGTCGGGGCTATCGTTCCGTCATTCAGTTTTTTCCCTTCTTAGTCCTTGGCCCTTTGTATCTTAGAGGAGAAATTGATTATGGACAAGTTGAGCAAGCTTCATTAGCTAGTTTTATGTTTGCATCGGCCCTGGGAGAATTAATTACAGAATTTGGTACTTCAGGACGTTTTTCTAGTTATGTAGAACGTTTAAATGAATTTTCTAATGCCTTAGAAACTGTGACTAAACAAGCCGATAATGCCAGCACAATTACAACCATAGAAGAAAATCATTTTGCCTTTGAACACGTCACCCTAGAAACCCCTGACTATGAAAAAGTGATTGTTGAGGATTTATCTCTTACTGTTCAAAAAGGTGAAGGATTATTGATTGTCGGGCCCAGTGGTCGAGGTAAAAGTTCTTTATTAAGGGCGATTGCCGGTTTATGGAATGCTGGCACTGGGCGTTTAGTGCGTCCTCCCCTAGAAGAAATTCTCTTTTTGCCTCAACGTCCCTACATTATTTTGGGAACCTTACGGGAACAATTGCTGTATCCTCTAACCAATCGTGAGATGAGCAATACCGAACTTCAAGCAGTATTACAACAAGTCAATTTGCAAAATGTGCTAAATCGGGTGGATGACTTTGACTCCGAAAAACCCTGGGAAAACATTCTCTCCCTCGGTGAACAACAACGCCTAGCCTTTGCTCGATTGTTAGTGAATCCTCCGAGTTTTACCATTTTAGATGAGGCGACCAGTGCCTTAGATTTAACAAATGAGGGCATTTTATACGAGCAATTACAAACTCGCAAGACAACCTTTATTAGTGTGGGTCATCGAGAAAGTCTATTTAATTACCATCAATGGGTTTTAGAACTTTCTGCTGACTCTAGTTGGGAACTCTTAAGTGTTCAAGATTATCGCCTTAAAAAAGCGCGAGAAATGTTTACTAATGCTCCGAGTAACAATTCCATAACACCCGATATTACCATCAATAATGGATCAGAACCAGAAATAGTCTATTCTCTTGAAGGATTTTCCCATCAGGAAATGAAATTATTAACAGACCTATCACTCTCTAGCATTCGGAGTAAAGCCAGTCGAGGGAAGGTGATTACAGCCAAGGATGGTTTTACCTACCTTTATGACAAAAATCCTCAGATATTAAAGTGGCTCAGAACTTAACTTTAAATGACTCTAACAAAGGGGCGATCGCGCCTCTTTGAACTGAATTTAGTTTTTCTTGTGTTAAGTAGCTGATTATAATTAGGGTTGGCTGAATAAATGTGAAATGTAGGCAAGGTAAGGTTTTTGTGGCTTTTCTCGCTCCCACAGGTGCAAGATTTTGAGAGAATTGTGCTTCCAAACCTTGCGTCTTCATCGGCCCGCGTCCTGTAGGGGCGAAGCATTCGGGCA